>DOTD01000080.1 GCA_003513005.1 Desulfotomaculum sp. | reverse complement strand
AGATCCCGTTGGCGGTGAACAGGGAACCCTCTGAAAACGGCTGGCCGAACAGGTCTTTAAATAATTCCTCGACCCGGTCGTAGGGAATGAGTTGGTACTGATTCATGTAGACAGCCAGTGATTTGATCAGGGGACCATACTGCACCGGCCGGTTCACGCTTTCAGGAAATGATGCCTTGTTGCAGACACCTTAAGACAGGACAGGTTTTTGCCCGGCTTGGCGCCTGGGCGCCTCCAGTCTTAAGGGAGGTGTGTCTACCACCTGTCGCCTTTCGAAAGACTCGGCGCTGCCAGGAAGGGATGCGCCACAATGTTGGCCTTGCGTTACCTAAGTGTACCTCTATTTTGTCTGGTTTTGATGTCATTTCCAAGGTATGGCCGGGATGACCTTTTAAGGGCGCCGCTTTTTTTGCGCAGGCTTTTAGTTCTGGCAAGACCATCACTGGAAGGAGGTTTGCCGCTGTTCACCTGAGTAGTTACCTTATTTTTTTTGTTGTAAAATATACAAATTTATTGTAATTATTTTGGTTTGACCAGGTATTTGATTTTTCTATTATTAAATTAAATAAATTGGTGCAACTTTTACCAGACCGGGATATGTCCCACGTTCAGATTGCAGCTTGCATTGCAGGCTTAAATACATTGCCGAAAGCAACATGTTAAAAGTTAATATGTGTTAAAAGTTAATATATTTATAAGGAAGTGATTTTATGGAAGATGAGAAAGATGCAGCTTGTTGTTGGCAGGACGGAGGTGTCAACCCTTTTCATGAAACCCCCACCCTTATTAAATCCGCTCATGAAAGTAAACATAAACGTGGCATAGAATATTATCTCGATAAAATCAAGGAATGGGAGTACTGTTATTGCGCAAATTGCAGGCAAATGAGATTTAGTACGGAGCTTGAAGCAACAGAGGACGGGATTCGCTGCGCCAAATGCAAAAGTTATAATCTGGAAGAACCTGGCTGGGTTGTTTGCCCTTATCACAAAGATTCATTGGTTAAGTGCGCCCGGGCGGGTAAGGGAATAGTGAAGTTGAAGCATGAAGCCGAATGCAAGGATCACTGCCATTTCCGAGTAGCCAGAGGCACATAATAAAAATTAGAGAAATATAAGAAGAGGTGGTACAGGGAAGTAGGGATAGTTGTGGTTTTTTAGTGTTTAAAAAAATTGCAAGGAGGGGATCAAAACGTGTATCTGCCAAATTTTGAATATTTTCAGCCGGATAGTATTGAGGAAACCTGCCAATTATTGTCACAGTTTGGTTCCAAAGCCAAATTGATCGCCGGCGGGACCGATGTCATCATCAAGATGAAAAAAGAATTGTTGGCGCCGGAAATCCTCGTCTCCATCGAGAAAATCGACCAATTGAAAAAAATCGAGTACGTACACGGCAAAGGTATTGTTATCGGAAGCGGAGCTACCCATAACGATTTAGTCTATTCAGAGCTTTTGCATGAAAAATACCTGTCCATATCGGAAGCAGCCCGGCAAATGGCGAACAACCAGGTGCGCAACCTCGGCACCGTCGGCGGCAATATCGTCAGCGCCGTACCTTCCGCAGATCTGCCGCCAATACTCGTCGCCCTTGGCGCAACCGTTAAAATTACGGGTGTGAAGGGAGAGCGGGCTATGGATCTGGAAGATGTTTTCATCGGTCCCGGCAAGACCGTTTTGTCACAAGACGAAATTATCACCGAAGTAATCATTCCCGACCAGAAAATGACCGGTAGCAATTACATAAAATTCGGGCTGCGGGCATCGGGCGCGTTAGCCGTTGTTGGCGTGGCGGCGGCTGTTCAAATTGAAAACAATGCCGTTAAAGAGGCGAGAATAGTACTGGGAGCGGTTTCACCCACACCGGTAAGGGCAAAGAAAGCCGAGGAGTTCTTGAAAGACAAGAAAATCAGCGACGAACTGTTGGCCGAAGCAGGGGTCATTGCCTCCGGGGAATGCGTGCCTATCACAGACATACGGGCCTCGGCCGAATATCGCAAAGACATGGTGCGCGTCTTTACCAGACGGGCATTGCGTAAAGCTATCGACGAAGGACATGCTTAAGAAAGGGGCGCTGAAAATGTTAAAGTTTGTTACAGATGAAGACGGAGTCAAGCGTTATTTAGTTTCATTAAAAGTTAATGGAAACGCATATACAAAAATGGTTAAAGCCAACAGCCTGCTGGTAAATTTCTTACGGGAGGAAATTGACCTTACCGGAACTAAAAAAGCGTGCGAACAGGCCGACTGCGGCGCCTGCACCGTTCTGCTGGATGGAAAACCGGTCAACTCCTGCATGATTCTGACCATTAACGTCGACGGGCGGGAAGTCACAACCGTTGAAGGTCTCGCTTCAAATGGAAAGCTGGACATACTACAGGAAAAATTCATCGAACACTCGGCGCCGCAATGCGGCTACTGCACTCCCGGTATACTCATGTCAGCTAAAGCGCTGCTTAATCGCAATCCCCACCCAACCGAACACGAAGTGCGCGAGGCTATAGCTGGCAACCTTTGCCGCTGCACAGGATATGTCAATTACGTCAAGGCAATTTTAGACGCTGCTGAAAATCAATAAAGAAAGGGATGGGAACATTGAGCGAAAAACATTCCTATGTAGGGAAAAGCCTTCAGAGAACTGATGTACTGGATAAGGTGACCGGGCGCGGCAAATTTGCCGGCGATCTCAAATTTTCAAACATGCTGTATGGAAAACTTATTCGCAGCACCCATGCCCACGCGCGAATTTTAAATATCGACACATCCGAAGCGGAAAAACTGCCTGGTGTAAAGGCCATTATTACTGCCAAAGACGTGCCCTCGATAAAATTCGGACTCAGCCCAGCACGCTATGACGAAACTATATTTTGCACCGACACAGTCAAATTTTATGGTGATAAAATAGGCGCTGTGTGTGCGGTTGACGAAGATACAGTATATGAAGCACTCAAGTTGATTAAAGTCGAATACGAAGTGCTGCCGGCCGTATTTACTCCCGCTGAGGCGGCAGAAGAAAGCGCTCCGCAAATATTCGAAGAATATCCGCGTAACCTCAACACAGAAATTCATCAGCATTTCGGTGATTGCGACAAAGCACAGGAAGAAGCCTATTACGTGCGCACCGACCGCTTCCAGGGACAGCGCACGATACACGGCGTTATCGAACCACACTGTACGATTGCCTACTGGGAAGGGAAAAGAGTAATTATTCATGCAGCCCACCAGTCAGTACACTATATGCAGCATCACCTGGCCCGGATTTTTGGAATGAAAGAAGGCGACATTCGCGTAATCACCCCCTTTGTGGGCGGCGGTTTCGGCGGTAAACTAGATGTCAGCGGCCTGGATGTTTCAGCCGTTATCCTTTCCAAAATGACCGGCCAGCCGGTCAAAATGTCTTATGACCTGGAAGAAGTATGGTTAAACGGCCGAGGCCGCCACGGCATGGATATGGAATACACCACCGGTGTAACTAAAGAAGGAAAAATCCTATTCGTGAAAAATGAAATTATCCTGGACGGCGGTGCATACTCCGGTCTGGGTGTAGCCTCGTCTTACTATGCGGGAGCCCTGCTGACCGTATTATATGATTTCGATAACTACAAGTTTGACGCATACCGGTACGTAACCAACCTGCCGCCCTGCGGGGCACAAAGAGGACACGGGCAGCCGCACCCGCGCTACGCTTTTGAAAGCCACCTGGATCACATCGCCGAAGATATCGGTATAGACCCGATCGAGATGCGTATAATTAATGCCCGCAAATCCGGTGATGTAACACCAAACGGATACGAATTAAAGTCATATTTCTTGAAAGAAGCAAATGAACTGGCTCGGGACGCCTCCGGTTGGAAAGACAAGAAAGGTAAAATGGCCAAGGGCAGAGGCATTGGCGTCGGCAACGGCGGTTTCGTTTCCGGAGCCGGTTTCTGTCAGTACCGGACCGACCTGCCGCACTCGATAGGCATGATCAAAGTGTATGACGACGGGACCCATGCGATCGTATATTCCAATGCAGTCGATATTGGTCAGGGCAGCGACACGGTGCTTAGACAGATGGCCGCTGAGGGGATGGGTTATCCATTTGACGACATCACAATCGTGTCCCATGACACCGACCTGGCTACCCTTGATTTTGGCGCTTACGCAAGCCGGCAGACCTTGATGGCCGGTTGGGCGGTAAAAAGAGCGGGAGAAGATGTCAAGAAAAAGATTCTTGAGATGGCGGCGGAAATGATGATAGTCAAGGAGGACGGCGGTTACCGCTCTGGCAAGTTGATGCCGGAAGAACTGGATTGCAGGGAAGGCATCGTATTTATGAAGCAGGAACCGGCTCTTAGATTAACCTTTGCTGAAGTGGCACGTGCTTACTTTGTGAAAAACGGCTTATTGATCGGACGCGGCTACTACCACCCCGGCAAACTGGGCGGCGCGCACAAAGGGGCGGCGGTGGGCACATCCCCGGCTTACAGCAGCGCGACCCAGATTTCTGAAGTGATTGTTGATGAAGAAACCGGTCTGGTAAAAGTTCTCAATACGTGGGACGTGCACGACAGCGGCGTCGCAATCAACCCGAATTTACTGCATGGCCAGGTGCACGGCGCCTTTGCCATGGGCATTGGTGAGACCCTCTGGGAAATAGTAACATTTGATAAAAATGGAAAACTCCTCAACGGAAACTATGCTGAATACCGGCTGCCGACCGCACTGGATATGCCGCCGGTGCATTCATTGCTTTTGGATACTTTCGAACCCAACGGGCCTTACGGAGCGAAAGAAGTTGGCGAGGGCGCCACAACTCCGACCCTGGGTTGTATTGCCAACGCTGTATACGACGCCACAAAAGTCCGGGTATCCAGCCTGCCGCTTACTCCGGAGAAGGTCTGGCGTGCCATGAAGGAAAAAAGAGAACGGGAAAAATAATCCGGGCACCTGCGCTTTTGACGGTATTTGATAGCCAAAGGCGGACATGCCGGCGGAGAAACACCCTGAAAAAGAGCCTTACCAGATCTGAAAGGTTGAAGAACTATGCCTAAAAATGATAACATTTCGGCAATTGTCCTTGCTGCGGGGTATTCTTCACGGATGGGGAATTTTAAGCCTTTGTTGCAATTAGGGCCTTATAGAGCTATAGAACACGCCGTCCTGTGTTTTCAACGGGCGGGGATAGGTGACGTAAGGGTGGTGGTAGGCTTCCGGGCGGAAGATGTCGAGGAGATAGTCAAACCGCTGGGTACTGGTGTTGTTTTTAATCCTGATTTTCCGCTTGGGATGTTCTCCTCCATCCAGGCCGGAGTCAGGACCCTTGAGCCGAGTGTACAGGCTTTCTTTATGTTGCCGGTGGACATTCCGCTAGTTACGCGTACAACAGTTGAGAAAATACTGGATTGCGGCCGTCCGTATCAGCATGGTGTTATTTACCCCGTTTTCAACGGTAGGCGGGGCCATCCTCCTCTTATAACGACAAGATATAAGGATGAGATCATGAGCGGCATTGATCAGGGCGGCTTGCGGGGAATACTGGCCTTGCATGAGCACGAAGCTTTTAATATAGAGGTGGATGATGAGACTGTATTGCTGAATATGAACACGCCGGAAGATTATTATAACCTGCTAAGTTATCTTTAAATGAGGTAATTTATAACAAAACTGCAGGGGGCTTTAAAATGAATCAAAAAGAAATTGATGAAATCAATAAAACTATACCTTTCGTAGATGCGAAAATATTATGGAAAAAAGATTATGGGTGGACATCGCAATATTGGGAAAAAATGCATAAAACGGGCTGGAGAATGGTTCAATCAAAAGAAGATCCGGAAATTATTATTATTCAAGATGAAAATGGGACAAATTTGTTTTCCGCTCATGACAGGATAACTTTGCTGCAGCTATTGCTTAATTGCTTTAGTAAAGCGTGAAGAAACCGGTGGCGGAGATTCTAGCGTCAATTCCATAGTCGCAAAAAAGGCTGTGACGGCCATAATATTTTTATGAACATTAAAAACCGATCACCAGTTGCGTCAAAACTGACTTATGTTTGTTGACTGCAACGGCAAATATAATGACTGGCGTTGAATAAGCATCTGCCCCATTTCGCAGTGGCAGAGGACTTCTTCGGCGCCATCTTTTATTGCATAGCAGTTGACCTCCCTAATGTAAGTATATTTTTAGACAGGTGTCTTTTGTAGGTGGCGCTTCCAAAGATATTGACATGCCAGACGATTATCTGTCAGCCAACCGGTTCTAATTCATTTTTGCCGCGCGTTAGAAAAAAGGTTTATGCAGCCGGCAGGAGAATTTTTAATGTATATAAAATTAATGTATATAAAATTATGAATAGAGAACACGCATATTATTGAATATGTGTTTTAGCAAAAATGAATTGGGAAGGACAGGAAAATTTGAGCGATTCCAGACCTATCGGCTTATTTGATTCCGGATTGGGAGGACTTACCGTATCAAGGGAAATATTCAACCTGATGCCTGATGAATCAATAGTT
This sequence comes from Desulfotomaculum sp., assembly GCA_003513005.1. Classification (NCBI taxonomy): domain Bacteria; kingdom Bacillati; phylum Bacillota; class Clostridia; order Eubacteriales; family Desulfotomaculaceae; genus Desulfotomaculum; species Desulfotomaculum sp. The sequence goes on along the minus strand of DOTD01000080.1, from coordinate 53,564 downwards.
TACTTCGGGGATACTCTGCATGCGCCTTATGGATCACGCAGAACACAGGAATTAATTAATTTTGCCGATCAAATAATTGCTTTTCTGGTAAGTTGTAATGTGAAATATATTGTCTTTGCCTGCAATACTAATTCTTCGCTTTCTCTTCGGGTTATGAGAAAAAGGTATTCAGTTCCCATGAAAGGCTTGATTGAACCGGGAGCGAAACTGGCTGTAAGCTCCACTGTGAATAAAAGAGTCGGAATTATCGCAACGGAGGCGACTGTAAACAGCCGCGCATACCAGCGTGCAATCAATTCATTGAATCCGTCTGTTTCTGTTTTTGCCCAGGCTGCTCCGCTTCTGGTGCCTCTGGTAGAGGCCGGGATGCCGGAAACCCGGGAGGCGTTTGAAGCTGTATGTGAATATACGGAACCATTAAAATCAGCTGATATAGATACTTTAATCCTTGGCTGTACTCATTATCCGTTTCTTTACGAACATTTCCGGAAATGCCTTGGTCCTGAAATTATTTTTGTTGATCCCGCCGCTGCAACAGTTCTAGAATCAAAGGAAGATATGGACAGTCTAAATATGTTAAAAAGATCATCGAAAGGTAATCCCAGTCACCGTTATTTTGTGAGCGGGGACCCTTCCGATTTTGCTTTTAAAGCTGAAAAACTGGGATGCGGCCGGATTAATGCTGAACGTGCAGTACTGGATAAGAGCTGAAGGTGATTGCTGGCGCCGATGAACAGAGGTAAAATAGGGATTACAACAACCATACCTGTTGAAATTGTTTATGCCGCCGGATATGTTCCGGTTGATCTGAACAACCTGTTTATAAATGATCCTGATGCCTTAGCGCTTGTCGAACAGGCTGAAATAGCGGGGTATCCGCGTAATACCTGCGCATGGATAAAAGGCCTTTACAGTATCGCGTTAAAACACAAGGATATACGGACAGTTATTGCAGTTACCCAGGGTGATTGCAGCAACACACATGCCCTTATGGAAACACTCCAATTGGAAGGTGTAAAAGTTGTCCCTTTTGCATATCCTTTTGACCGTGACAGGGATCTTTTAAAACTGCAGATAGAGAAACTGATGTCCTTTTTTGGAGTAAATGATCAGCAGGTTAATCCGGTTCGCGAAAAGCTCAATAAAATCAGGCGTAAGGTATGGAGAATCGATCAACTTTCATTTACCGAAAATTTGATCAGCGGCTGGAGCAACCATTATTATCAGGTCAGCTGCAGCGATTTTAAAAGCGATCCTGAAACATTCGAAAAGGAACTGGATAATTTTTTAGCGGATTTGGAGGGGGCAGTTCTGCAAAAGCCCGGAATCAGGCTGGGTTATGCCGGTGTGCCGCCGATAATGGATGATTTGTACAGCTACGTGGAGGAAAAGGGCGCCCGAGTTGTTTTTAACGAAACACAGCGTCAGTTTACGATGCCGTTTGAAACACAAGATTTGGTTGAACAATATCGTTTATATACTTACCCGTACGGTATTTTTTTTCGTTTGCAGGACATTCTGCAGCAGATCGAAAAACGTAAATTAGACGGCCTTATCCATTATGCCCAGGGTTTTTGTTTCAGACAGATAGAAGACATGATCATCAGAAAAAAAATAAATATTCCGGTGCTTACCCTGGAAGGGGACAAGCCCAATCATTTGGATGCGCGGACACGGACGAGAATCGACGCCTTTTTAGAAATGATCGGCCAGTCTAAATAATATATAATGAATAAAGGGGAGGAATGCATGTGAAAAAAGTTGTCTTAGCGTACTCCGGTGGTCTCGATACTTCTATAATTATTCCATGGCTTAAAGAAAATTATAATTGTCAGGTAATCGCCATGGTTGCCGACCTGGGGCAAGGCGACGAGCTTGACCGGATCGAGGAAAAGGCGGTTAAGAGCGGCGCCAGCAAAGTTTATGTCCAGGATGCAAGAAAGAGATTTATCGAGGAATATATTTTCCCGGCCCTAAAAGCCGGAGCAATATATGAAGGCAGATACCTTTTGGGCACTTCCCTGGCCCGTCCTTTAATCGCCCAACTGCTGGTGGAAGTGGCCGAAAAGGAAGGGGCCGAAGCGATTGCCCACGGCGCAACCGGCAAGGGCAACGATCAGGTCCGCTTTGAACTGGGCGTTAAAGCGTTAAACCCGCGTTTAAAGATAATTGCGCCCTGGCGTGAATGGAATATAACCTCCAGGGATGAAGCGATAGATTACGCCAACGCAAGAGGCATTCCCGTGCCCGTAACGAAGGAGCGGCCATACAGCATGGATCGCAACCTCTTGCACCTCAGCCATGAGGGAGGACTTCTTGAGGATCCGGCCAATGAAATGCCTGATGATGTCCTGATGCTTACTGTGCAGCCGGAAAAAGCGCCCGATAATCCCACCTATCTGGAAATCAATTTCGAACGCGGAGTGCCCAAAAAGGTCGACGGTATAGAGCTTGATCCCGTTTCTCTGTTTGAAAGATTAAACCTGATCGGCGGCGCCAACGGAGTTGGCGTGGTTGATATGGTAGAGAACCGTCTGGTAGGAATTAAATCACGCGGCGTCTATGAAACGCCGGGCGGAACATTGCTTTTTATTGCGCACAGAGAGTTGGAAAGCCTTTGCCTGGACAGGACGACCATGCATTTTAAAGAAATAGTGGCTTCGAGATACTCCGATCTGGTTTATGAAGGGGTATGGTTCGCGCCTTTAAAAGAAGCCCTGGACGCCTTTGTGGAAGATACTCAAAAGACAGTTACCGGAACGGTGCGCCTTAAATTGTATAAAGGCAGCTGTACACCGGCGGGGTCTTCTTCGCCTTATTCATTGTACGATCCGGAACTGGCCACTTTCGGGAGCGATCAAGTTTATAACCAGGCGGACGCCACCGGATTTATCAATATTTTCGGTCTGCCTTTAAAAGTAAGGGCGCTGATGGAGGAGAAAGCTGGCTTGAAGAGTGGGAAGAAATAAGAAAATTCTTGTTGTGTTCGGCACCAGGCCGGAAGCAATTAAAATGGCGCCGCTGATCAAAGAACTGGCCCGCTATCCTGAAGAGATCACCTGTCTTGTCGCTGTAACGGCCCAGCACCGGGAAATGCTTGATCAGGTACTTGATCTTTTTGTCATCCGGCCGGATTACGATTTGAATATCATGAAATCCGGACAAAGCCTTTTTGAGATTACCTGCAGGGCTCTTTCCGGTCTGCGGGAAATATTAAATAAAGAGCGCCCGGACCTGACGCTTGTTCACGGAGATACAACAACCACCTTTGTTTCAGCGCTTGCAGCCTATTATTTGCAGATACCTGTAGGGCATGTAGAAGCAGGCCTTCGTACGGGGGATAAATATGCCCCCTTTCCGGAAGAGATTAACAGACGGCTTACTGCGGGAATAGCCGACTTGCATTTTGCGCCGACCAGCCTGGCCAGGGACAACCTTTTAAAAGAGGGCGTCAGCAGGGAAAAAATTTTCGTTACCGGAAATACTGTAATTGATGCGCTCTTTTTAACGTTAAAGGACAACTATCGTTTTAATAATAGTGCTTTAAACGGCATAGACTATAAAAACCGCAGAATAATACTTGTGACCACTCACCGGCGTGAGAATTTTGGCGGGCCAATGAAATCGGTCTACAGAGCGCTTAATACAATTGTTGATTCTTACCAGGACGTTGAGTTTATCTTTCCGGTACACAGGAACCCGATTGTTAGAAACGCCGTTGACGAATTGTTAAGCGGCCTTGATCGCGTGCACCTGGTTGATCCGCTTGAGTATGAACCATTTATTAACCTGATGAGCCGCAGTTACCTTGTGCTTACTGATTCAGGCGGGCTTCAGGAGGAGGCCCCGGCTCTGGGCAAACCGGTGCTGGTCTTAAGAGATGTTACGGAAAGACCCGAGGCTGTATGGGCGGGAACAGTACGTATAATCGGTACGCAATATGAAAAGGTTGTTTCCGAGGTCCGGCAGTTACTGGATGATCAACAGCATTACAAGAGGATGTCCGAGGCGGTAAATCCATATGGGGATGGGAAGGCTTCAGAACGCATCTGCCAGGCTATACTTTACTATTATGGATATAACAAGAAGCCTTTCTCCGAATACTGCGCCCGGTAAAATTTTAAAGCAAAAATTTTAGGTCTTTATGCAGGATTTGCGTATTACCCGTAGAAAATAATATAATTGTAATTGTGCAGGTATGTATTTATAGAATGAAAGAAAAAAAACGCCCTAAAGAGGGACAGGTTGCTCTAAACGACAAAAATAACGAATCAACAAAAAAGACATTTAACATAATAAGAATTTATGCGCTGGCTTCAACCCTGGGTTTTCAGGTCGCAGCGCCGATCGTGATTGGGATATTGGGTGGTCAATATCTTGACAGCAAATTGGGAACAGGGCCGTGGCTGATGATTGTATGCCTGTTCCTGGGGTTGGCGGCAAGTATAACCGGTCTCTTAAGGCTTGTAGAGAATATATTCGGGGAGGAGAAAAAGGAATGAGGGATCTGCCTTTTGAGCAACTGGCAGGCAGTACTCTAAAGGTTTGCGCATTCTTGCTTATTCCCTGTGGAATTCTTTTATCATTAAATTACGCGCCAAATGTAGCCTGGGGCTTGCTTATCGGGATCGGCACAGGCATGTGGAATACATATTTTATGGCCAGAAGATCAAAATTAATCGATCCCGGTGACGATTATTTTAAATTAAAGCTGCAGAAAAGTTTACTGACGGGTGTTTTAATCCGTCTTTTAACTATTTTGGCAATGTTTTGTTTGGCATATAGAATTTCGCCGGTAACGGCAATTGCCGCCAGCGCGGGTATGATCGCGGTCTGGGGCATTTTTACTGTTATTGCAGCCGGGGCTATGGCCAAACAGGCTAAAAAAGATTTACAGGTTTACAAACATAACTAATCTAAGTAGTCAGAGGAGATTTAGTTGTTGCAATAAACGCTGACTGCTTATATAGTTGTTAAGAATAAATAATTAATCTTTAGACAAAGGGGGTGATAATTGAGAATGTTGGAACATACTGAACATGCTTTAAATTTCTGGGGATTTCAGCCCGCCGGGTCCTGGCATTGGGGAATGATTGGCAATTTTTCAATTGATGTTAACCCAAAAACACTTATTGTAACATGGCTGACAATGATCTTGGTAGCTCTCTTTACCGTTGCTGCAACGCGTAATTTATCCTTAAAAAAGCCGAATGGAATACAAACAATTTTTGAAATGTACTATGATTTCGTTATCGGCCTTGTCAAGGAGCAAATTAGTGACCCTGCAAAAGTAACTGCATTTATGAGTATCCCGCTGACGTTTTTTATTTTTATTCTATTTTCCAATTTACTGGGGTTAATTCCCACACTTACGTCACCCACAGCTGATTTAAACACAACTGTGGCGTTTGCTTTAACTACGTTTATTATTTTTGAATTTCTTGGTATCTATTACCAAAAGGGAAAGTTCTTTAAACATTTTCTACAGCCATTTGTGTTTTTCCTGCCCATCAACATTATGGAGGATGTATCAAAACCAATCACCCTGTCCTTCCGTCTCTACGGAAACATTTTTGCGGGTGAAATGTTACTCCTCGTCATCATGACAATGATGCCGCCAATTATTAATTGGTGCGGCGGTTTTATTCTTCCGGTAATCTGGTTGGCTTACAGTATTTTTGTAGGCGGGATTCAGGCTTTTATTTTTACTATCTTAAGTACGGTTTATGTGGCTCAAAAAGTCAGTGATTCAGGCCACTAAAAATTTCAGGTCTTACAGAAAGGAGGGAGAGAGATGGAAGTAGGAGCAGGTGCTGCCATTGGAGCTGCTATAGCAGTAGGATTAGGCGCATTAGGCGCAGGAATTGGTGACGGTCTGGCAACATTCGCAGCCGTGTCGGGTATTGCCCGTCAGCCGGAAGCGCAGGGCAAACTTATGACGACCATGTTTATCGGTATCGGTCTTGTTGAAGCTATTCCTATCATTGGTGTGGTTATTGCCTTCATGCTTTTTGGTAAAGTTGGCGCCTAATTATTTATGCAACTAACAGGGAACGGCATAGCGGGCGTTTAATATCCTGCTATTGCCTTCCGTTTGTTAGGAATGTTCCTCAAGAAAGCAAAGGGGGGAGAATACTTGTTAGAGTTTAACACCACCCTTTTAGTCCAGATTGTCAACTTCATAATTCTGCTTATATTTTTGAGACTGGTTGCCTTTAAACCTATAGCCGGATTGCTTAAAGCCCGTCAGGAGCTTATAGCTAACAATATTGCTACGTCTGAAGAGCAAAGAAAAGAGGCGGAGGAACTGCATGAGCAGTACCTGGCAGAAATGCGGAAAGCCCGTGAAGAAGCGCAGGCTATAATTGCCCAGGCTACAAAAGTAAGCGAGGGCCAGGCTCAGGAAATCATCGCGGCAGCGAAGGAAGAGGCTAACAGGGTAAAGGACGGCGCTCTAAAGGAAATAGAGCGGGAAAAGGAAAAAGCCGTTCGCGAATTAAAAGATCAGGTTGCAGTGTTGTCTGTCATGGTAGCCGGGAAAATTATCGGAAAAACTATGACAGCCGATATACAGCATGATATGGTAGAACAGTTCATCAGGGAGGCAGGGGATCTGCCGTGCTAGAAGGAGCTGTTGGTTCCAGGTATGCCGGAGCTCTGTTTGAGATTGCAGAGCGGGACGGCAATATAGACAAGCTGGAACAGGAACTGGATAATATTCGGGATACAATTAAGGGTTCACGTGATTTGGAAAAAGTCATGTTTTACTCACAGGTTGATCCCAGTGAAAAAAAAGCTATTCTGAAAAGCATCTTTAAAGACCAAATCTCCGGTATAACATTTAACTTTTTATTTCTTTTAATAGATCGGCAGAGAGAGACCTTTTTGAATAGCATAGTATCAACTTTTAAAGGACTGGCCTACAAAGCCCGCAATACGGAGCAGGTTCAGGTCACAAGCGCAGTTGAGCTGAACGGAAAAGAAAAGGCGGACCTTGAAAAGTCCCTTGAAAAACTCACCGGGAAAAAAGTCCAGTCCAGCTATAGCGTGGATCCCCTTTTGATCGGCGGAGTGATGGTAAGAATAGGGGACAGAATAATAGACGGAAGCGTCCGCAATAAATTGGCTAGCGTAAGAGAGCACTTAAGACAAATCAGCTAAAAGGGATTGAGGTGAAAAGAGCAAATGAACTTGCGACCGGAAGAGATCAGTTCGATCATTCGGCAGCAGATAGAAAATTATGAAGCCAAGATTGAAATGCAGGATGTTGGCATGGTCATCCAGGTTGGTGACGGAATTGCCCGTGTTTACGGGATCGAGAACTGTATGTCGATGGAGTTAATCGAGTTCCCTGCGCCACAGGAGGGCGCCGAGCCAACGCTGGGAATGGCTTTAAACCTGGAAGAAGACAATGTTGGGTGCGTGCTTTTAGGAGCATATACACACATCAAAGAAGGAGACATGGTTAAAAGGACCGGCAGGATTGCCTCTGTTCCTGTAGGAGACTCATTGATCGGACGTGTTGTTAACCCGTTGGGACGTCCGCTGGACGGAAAAGGTCCCATAACCAGTGATAAGTTTCGGCCAATCGAACGTATTGCTCCTGGTGTTATGACCCGCCGGGGTGTTAACCAGCCCATCCAAACCGGACTAAAAGCCATTGACTCGATGATTCCTATCGGACGCGGCCAGCGGGAATTAATCCTTGGCGACCGCCAGACTGGAAAAACAGCTATCTGTGTTGACACAATAATTAACCAGAAGGGCAAGGATGTTATTTGCATTTATATAGCAATCGGACAGAAAGCCTCCACCGTGGCAGGTGTAATCCAGACTTTATCTGACCACGGCGCGATGGATTTCACCATTGTGGTTTCAGCCACAGCGTCCGATCCTGCTCCTCTTCTTTATATTGCTCCATATTCAGGAGTCGCCATGGGCGAGGAGTTCCTGGATGAAGGCCGCCATGTCCTGGTTGTTTACGATGATCTGTCCAAACAGGCGGTTGCTTACCGTGAACTTTCATTGCTTCTGCGCCGCCCGCCTGGCCGTGAAGCATATCCTGGCGACGTGTTTAATCTGCATTCACGCCTGCTGGAGAGAGCCTGTAAGTTAAACGACAGTTTGGGAGGCGGTTCTATAACGGCTCTGCCGATTATTGAAACCCAGGCTGGCGACGTTTCGGCATATATTCCTACAAACGTGATTTCGATTACTGACGGCCAGATTTACCTTGAGCCCGACCTGTTTAACGCTGGTGTACGGCCGGCTGTTAACGTAGGTCTGTCGGTATCAAGGGTAGGTGGATCCGCTCAGACAAAGGCTATGAAACAGGTTGCCGGACGTCTGCGTATTGAATTGGCCCAGTACCGTGAGTTGGCTGCATTCGCTCAGTTTGGTTCAGATTTGGACAAGGCCACCCAGGCCCGTCTGACCCGCGGCGAGCGGATGGTTGAACTGCTTAAACAAAACCAGTATGTGCCTATGGCTGTCGAAGAGCAGATAATGGTTATCTACGCAGGTATTAACGGCTTCCTTGACGACCTTCCGATAGAAAAAGTATTGCCTTTCGAAGCCGGATTTATAAAATTTGTCCGGTCCACAAAGCCTGAGATAGGCGATACAATTTCTAAGACGGGACAGTTGGGCGGCGACCTGGAAGGAAAGTTGAAGTCTTGCATCGAAGAGTTCAAAAAAACCTTTTAGCTTAGTTAAACAACTGGCTTAAAAGGCCAAGGTGGTGAAATATATAGATGCCTAGCACGCGGGATTTACGGCGGCGGATAAAAAGTATCACAAGTACCCAGAAAATAACAAAGGCAATGAAAGCTGTATCCGCGGCCAAAATGCGTAAGGCGCAGGATCAAGTCATAGCTGCCCGCCCCTATTCAAGGCGTATGAAAGAGGTTTTAGGCAGAATTTCCACTTACGCAAAGGGTGTCAAGCTCCCCTTGCTGGAAGAAAGGGAACCTAAAAATGTAGCATTTATTCTGATTACAGCCGACAGGGGGCTTTGCGGAGGATTCAACGGCAACCTGATCCGGAAAACAGCGGAACAGGTACGCAGTTATCCAAATGTTAATTTGATCACTGTGGGACGCAAAGGACGGGACTTTTTCCGGCGCCGGGGTTATAACATCGCCGGGCAGTATCTAGGCTTGGGGGAAACCATCAGATTTACCCAGGCGCAGGAAATTGCCAGATTCGTGATGGAAAAATATATTTCCGGCGAGTTTGACGTTGTTTATATGGTATTTAGTGAATTTATCAACGTCCTGGTTCAACGTCCCGTTGTGATCAGACTTTTGCCTGTTGAACCCCCTGAAGAAGTTTCAACAGGCATTGTTGACTATATTTTTGAGCCCTCAGCCGAAGGAGTGCTGGCGGATCTGCTGCCGCTTTATGTGGAAAACACTGTTTATTACGGCTTACTGGAGTCCAAGGCCGGTGAGCAGAGCGCCCGCATGACAGCTATGGATGCGGCAACCAAGAATGCCGGAGAAGTGATTGACAGGCTTACATTAGCCATGAACCGGGCACGTCAAACCGCAATAACCAAGGAAATAACCGAGATTGTCGGTGGGGCGGCTGCCCTTGAATAAAACCACGAGGAAAGGGGAGAGACCAAAAGGACATGAACGTTGGTGAAATAGCACAGGTTATTGGCGTAGTTGTAGATATACGTTTTCCTCCCGGCCAGGTGCCAACAATTTATAACGCTCTTAAAGTAGAGCGGGAGCAGGGAGAACTAATCCTCGAAGTAGCTCAGCACCTTGGCAACAACTGTGTCCGGACAGTGGCCATGACAAGTACCGATGGCTTGGTCCGGGGTATGAAAGTTATCGACACCGGCAAACCTATTACCGTGCCGGCAGGCCGTCCTGTTTTAGGCCGCCTGGTTGACGTACTTGGCCAACCAATCGATGGTAAAGGTGAAATTAAAAGCGATGTTTATTACCCGATTCACCGTCCCGCTCCGACAGTTGCCGACCAGGTAACCAGGGCGGAACAGTTGGAAACAGGTTTGAAGGTTGTCGACCTGTTAGTGCCGTTCCTGAAGGGTGGTAAAATTGGTTTGTTCGGCGGCGCCGGCGTCGGCAAGACGGTCGTCGTTATGGAGCTAATCAACAATATCGCCAAAGCGCACGGAGGCGTTTCGGTATTTGCGGGCGTAGGCGAACGTACCCGTGAAGGAAACGACCTTTATAATGAAATGTTGGAATCGGGAGTTCTGGATAAAATCACCATGGTGTTCGGACAGATGAACGAACCCCCGGGAGCACGTTTAAGAGTTGGACTGACTGGTCTGTGTCTTGCTGAATACTTCCGTGATGAAGAGGGAACGGACACACTGTTATTTATTGATAACATTTTCCGTTTTACCCAGGCAGGCTCGGAAGTTTCCGCCCTGTTGGGCAGGATGCCTTCCGCAGTTGGATACCAGCCTACTCTGGCTACCGAAATGGGTTCCTTCCAAGAGCGTATTACATCGACCACAAAGGGTTCCGTTACATCGGTCCAGGCTATCTATGTGCCGGCCGACGACTTGACTGACCCTGCTCCGGCTACTACATTTGTCCATTTGGATGCGACTATCGTGCTTTCACGTGCGATTGCTGAATTAGGACTGTATCCGGCTGTGGACCCGCTGGATTCCACATCCCGTATTCTTGATCCGCATATTGTCGGTGATGAACATTACGAAATTGCCCGCAGACTGCAAAAGGTACTTCAACGTTACAAGGAGCTTCAGGACATCATCGCAATCCTTGGAATGGAAGAACTGGCGGACGAGGACAAGCTTATTGTTGCAAGAGCCAGAAAACTTCAGCGCTATCTGTCTCAGCCCTTCAGCGTTGCGGAAGCTTTTACGGGTATGCCGGGTGTGTTTGTGCCTATAAAAGAAACCATTAGAGGTTTCAAGGAAATTCTTGATGGCAAGCACGATGATTTACCTGAAGAGGCATTTTTCATGGTCGGCGTAATTGAAGATGCGGTTGCAAAAGGGAAGAAGCTGTTAGAAGGAAGTGCATAATATGGCTGGAAAAACACAACGCCTGGAAATTGTCACTCCTGAACGCAAAGTGTACAGTGAAGATGTTGATTTTGTAGTTGTACCAGGTTCAGAAGGTGAAATGGGCTTTCTGCCGGGACACTCACCTTTAGCCAGCAGTTTAAAAATTGGAGTTCTCAGGGTTACCAAAGATGGCGGTAAGCCTTTACGGATTGCCATTACGGGCGGTTTTGTCGAGGTAATGGACAGCCGTGTGACCGTTCTTACCAATGCTGCCGAACGGGAAGATGAGGTTGATAAAAAACGCGCGGAGGCTGCCAAGCAAAGGGCCGAGCAGCGTCTTGCAGCCAGAGCAGCGGATTTAGACGTAATAAGGGCAGAGCTGGCCTTAAAAAGAGCCCTGAACAGGCTAAAATTATTCGAATAAAATATTTAACCTAGCTTAATTGAAATAAGCCTTGATGCTGCACTCATCATGGCTTATTTTTTTTTCTCCAAAAGGATTTCAATGTTTAAAGTTTATAAATAACATATAATACTATCTATGGTATAATTATGTAATATATTATACGAGGAGGTGTGAGTATCCGAAGGTTTTTAATAGGAATTATTTTGCTGATCGTTGCTTTGTTTTTGGGATTGCCTTATTTAACAAACCTTTTTTCTCCAGTACAAATAAAAAAGCAGCAATCCTTGGTCAAGTTATATATCCATGATCAGGATAAGATTGTTAATATCGCGCTTGATGATTACGTACTGGGGGTGGTAGCCGCTGAAATGCCGGCGTCTTTTCCGCTGGAAGCTTTAAAAGCGCAGGCGGTAGTTGCCAGGACTTATATATTAAAGCGTTTAAATTCAGGAGGTCTTATTAATCCCGATCATGCAGGCGCTGATATCTGCGATGATCACAGGCATGGGCAGGCTTGGATTTCCAGGGAGGAAATGAAAAAGCGTTGGGGTTCTTTAAGCTATTATTATTACTACAATAAGATATCTCAAGCTGTGAAGGATACAAAAGGACTTGTCATAGTATATAAGGGTAACATTATTGATCCGGTTTACCATTCTTCCTGCGGAGGGAAGGGGACGGAAAATGCGGAAGAGGTCTGGCATTTTGGAGAGCCGTACCTTGTTGGCGTTTCATGCCCGTATTGCTCTGACCCAATGCCGGTGCAAAGTACTTTTTTACCGGCTGCAAAAGTTGATTCGCTTTTAGGACTAAACACAGGTTCTCTTCCGGCAGCGGGTAAACTGAGTGGAAATGCAGGATTATCCGTACCTGTAATGAATGTGTTAAGATACACTAATTCAGGCAGGCCCAAACAAATAAAAATTGGAGATAAGATATTTTCGTCCGTAACGGTTCGAGACCTGTTAAACCTCCGTTCCGCAGATTTTGAAATGAAAATGCAAAATGGGGAACTGGAAGTTACAACCCGCGGATATGGCCACGCGGTGGGAATGTGTCAATACGGAGCAAAAGGTTTTGCGGATCACGGCTATGACTTTGAAAAAATAATAAAGCACTATTATAAAGGCGTTAACATCGTAAAACTTCCGGACCGGTAGTATAAAATATTTTAATCTGGATTTTTCTTTACCTATAGGGTATTTCCACGTTTCCGGCGCATATAATTTTTTAGTAGCTTTTTGCTGGGAAGGTGGGGGCGATGCAGGAGTATATCCAGAAAAGAGTGCTGGAAATCTGTGCTTATATACTTGAAACAAAGGCAACCGTTCGCCAGGCGGCGTCCGCGTTCCAGGTCAGTAAGAGCACCGTCCATAAGGATATGACAGAACGGCTTTCTTCATTAGATAAGTCTCTTGCCCGCAGGGTAAGGGCAATTCTTGAACATAATAAGGCTGAGAGGCATTTGCGGGGTGGGGAAGCTACCAGAAAAAAATACAAAGAAACGGTTTAAGATTATTTATTAATCGGATTGCAGAATTGAAAAGCCGTATATTTAACTTGCTCCAGGGCTATATTATGCTTAAATTCTAAAGGCAGGGAGTGAGTAAATATGTCTGAGCAGCATCCCATAGAAGGTTTGATGAAGACAGCTATGGAAAGCATTAAAGAAATGATTGACGTTAATACAGTAATAGGTGATCCAGTAGAAACTCCTGACGGTACAATAATAATTCCCATTTCAAGGGTAGCTTTTGGTTTTGGGGCTGGCGGCGGCGAGTTTGAACATGATGTTCATGAAAAAAGCGTTGACGAACAAAAACCCTTTTTCGGCGGCGGCAGTGGAGCAGGTGTTTCAGTGCAGCCGGTTGGGTTTTTGGTAGTTGGACATGGCAGTATCAGGTTGCTCCCGGTGGAGAATAACGTACTTTTTGACAGGCTTATCGATCTTGCGCCACAGGTTTTAGAGCAGATACAGTCAATTCTAAATGAGAAAATAAAAGGAGCGCAAAAAAACAATTCATCAACACTGCAGCAGGAGACAACTATTAATACAACACCTCCTTTATAATATATATGATTCCTCCTTTTAATCGGTTTCGGCCGATCTTTTTTTTTGCCCAAGAAACTTTATAAGCCACCTGCCAGGCAAAGTTCTATCTTGTCCACAATCTGCATAAGATTAGGGAAAACAGTGAATAGCCGTGCAATGGTGGTGTGGTCAGGTTGGTTAATTATATCTGGTTTGGCATGATCATTCTTAGTATTATTGTCGCGGGTACGAATGGGCATATAGAGGTGATTACCAAAGCAGCGCTTGAAGGCGCCGGCGAAGGGGTTAAAACTTCTTTGCACCTGATTTCCATTATCGCTTTTTGGCTGGGTTTGATGCGTATAGCTGAAGCTGCCGGTCTCGTTCGGATAGTTGCCGGAATTATGCGTCCCCTGACGAGGGTATTATTTCCCGATCTCCCCAGGGATCACCCTGCCCTTGGCGCAATAATTATGAACCTGAGCGCAAACATACTGGGCCTGGGAAATGCCGCAACACCAATGGGACTGATTGCCATGCAGGAACTGCAAAAACTAAACAGTGAGCCAAAAACTGCCTCACCGGCTATGTGTACTTTTTTAGCTCTAAATACATCTTGCCTGACATTGATACCTTCAACGATCATAGGTATCCGCCTGCTGCATAATTCAAGCGATCCGACTTCTGTCGTAGGGACAACTATTTTTGCAACAGCCTGCGGAATGATTGTTGGTATCTCTGTTGATCGCCTGATGCGTTTTATTTACCGTATCCAGGGGAGGTAAGTAAAATGTATGAGGTTATAGCAGAAATTTCTCGTTGGGCAATACCGTTCGCTATTTTTTCCATACTGCTCATTGCATCTATTAAAGGATTGCAGGTATTTGAGTTATTTGTCGAGGGCGCAAGTGAGGGATTCACCACTGCAATTAAAACTATTCCTTATCTGGTAGCCATGCTTGTGGCTATAAATATTTTCAGGGCTTCAGGAGCGATGGCTATTATTGTAAAGTTAATATCTCCGTTCTTAAATTATCTTAGTTTTCCTGCTGAAGTTTTAACACATGCCCTGATGAGACCCCTTTCCGGAAGCGCAGCTCTCGGTATCGCTACAAATATTATCTCGACTCATGGACCGGATAGTTTTATTGGTCAGCTGGTTTCAACAATGCAAGGCAGTACTGATACGACCTTCTATGTGCTTGCCCTGTATTTTGGATCAGTTGGAGTCACAAAATACCGCTATGCCATAGTTGCCGGCCTGGCCGCAGATTTTACAACGCTGGTTGCGTCTGTTTATATTGTTAATAAAATATTTGGCATTTAATTCCCGACATAACAAGATCTTTTCAAGAAATCTTGAGTATGCCGCTGGTTTCGCACCGCGATCTAAGTAACCGAAGCTTCACCTGGCTCTGCAGCGGCACTTAAGCAATATCGCTCACCTGTGAACAACGACGTCCCTTAAACCCTCGGGCCCGGTCAAAACTTAAGCGCTTAAGCGCCTCAAACAATTCCCTCGCTTATCCTCGGGTTCACTCGTTCTTTGAATGAAGGCTTAAAATCGCACTTAAGGCATTGCCCTCACTTTCTAGCGGTATGGGTGTCAAACTGAAAATTAGCGGAGGGATAAATCGGGGCGTAATTGGGATGCCTTTCTTAAATATACATGTCTTATTTCCTGCTGCGGCAGTTCTGTGTTTACGTGCAGTAATACCCTGATGCACATTCTAAGTTTTCCTGGCGCATTCATCTCATTCATGCAGAGCAGGGGTACATAACTCCAACCCATTAATTCACGGGCGGCCTCTGCGGGAAATGCGGCATCAAGATCGTTTGTTACGGTAAAAATAATGCTGGCAATATCCTCACTTACAATATTATTTTCTTTAGCTATTACTTTAAGCAGCTCAAAAGTTGCTTGCAGAATTTCCTCACGGGCATTTATTTCAACTGTTGTTGCTCCCCTGATACCACGGACAGTTGCAGACAAGATATTTGCTTCTCTCCTTATATTAACGTAAGTTATGTGTGTGTTCGAAACGGAGACGGTAATCTCTTACTTCTTCGGCAATGGCAAATAATAGTCTTTCTAAATCGTTGCGGTGAAGAGAAAGCGCATTTGGAGAACTTATTTCAACTTTTCTAAAATCCTCACGCATCGTAAACCTAATCAGGTCTTCCAGTGAATCTACGGTCAACTGAAGGATAACAGGCGCATAGGCAACTTCAAAACCGCTGCTTTCCTCATAAATTGTATAAATTTCAATACCCAGATCTATATCGTCAATATGTATACCCTGGATGGGTACGTTTCGCAGTAAAGTAACCTGTTGTTCCCTGGCTTCTTCAGCAGCTTTATCCATTGTTTTACCGCCGAATAAAAATCTCCCCGGCCTGGCCACGCCTTTTATATCCAAGCGTACCTTTGCCTTAATATCCCGGTCGGTACCATCACCGGCCTGCGTGCTTGCCATGCCAAAACCTCCAATTGAGTTCTATGAGACATTATTTGCCACTGTATCGATTATTGATTGTATTTAGACTTTTCGCCACAGGTAAGAAATTTCCTGCAAAAATTCAATCTACTAAGACAAAATACCTGCTGATTTTTTTAATTGCTCAATTTCTTCTAATGTAAGAAAACGGTGTTGACCAGGTTTTAATCCATTAATTTTAAGTTGGCCGATGCTGATACGCTTAAGACGTTTTACAGAATGCCCGATTTGATCGCACATTCTCCTGATCTGTCTTTTGCGGCCCTCATATATTGTAATCTTAAGCAATGATCCGTATTTTGTATTTCTCTGCAGGCTGACCTTGGCGGGAGATGTCCAGCCGTCAGAAAGCAGTATGCCTTCAGTCATCATTGAAAGTTCTTCACTTGAAGGATTTCCTTCAACCCAGGCAAGATATGTTTTGGGTATCCGGTGACTGGGATGTGTAATCAAATAGGTTAGCTGTCCGTCGTTAGTTAAAAGAAGCAATCCTTCGCTGTCGTAATCAAGCCGTCCAACCGGAAATAAACGGTGGGGAATGTCTTTAATCAGGTCGGTTACTTTGCGCCTGCCTTGTGGGTCATGGAGGGTAGTAACATAATTCCTTGGCTTGTATAATGCAAGATAAATCTTTGCTTCTGTTTCTTTTATAGTCTTTCCGTTTATTTCAACCTTTGCTTCGGAGGGATCAACAAGAATACCGGGGCGTGTTACTGTTTCTCCGTTCACCTTTACCAAGCCGGAAGCGATAAGCTGCTCGCAGCGCCTGCGTGAAGCTATTCCTGTCCTGGCCATATATTTATGCAAACGTTCCATCAGTGCACCTCAATACTATATCTGACGCATTCCAAGTGAGCACAGGAGTACCGTCCCCTTGTGTCAACATTCCAAGTGAGCACAGGAGTACCGTCCCCTTGTGTCTACAATACTATATCTGACGCATTCCAAGTGAGCACAGGAGTACCGTCCCCTTGTGTCTCCGCACCCTTGTGTCTATATCTGACGCGTTCCCGAAGTGTAGCCCTGATCTTCTTGCAAAGGTTGTTTCTTGATTGCCTCCCGGGCAAGTTCGTCGCAGCGGTTATTATATAAGTTTTCATCGTGACCTTTTACCCAGACCCAGGTAATTTTGTGCTTTTCGGCAAGGTTTAAAATTCTTATCCATAAATCAACGTTCTTCGCCGGTTGATCACGGGTGCGCTGCCATCCGTTTTTTTTCCATTTTTTTATCCAACCTTTGTTTACAGCGTCGATTATATACCTGCTGTCGCTGTATATTTTAACCTCGCAGGGTTTATTTAAAGCTTCCAAACCTATAATTACGGCGATTAATTCCATTCTGTTGTTTGTCGTTTGACGGTATCCGCCTGAAATTTCTTTAATGTTATCCTTATATTTTAAAACTATACCGTAACCACCGCTTCCCGGGTTGCCGCTGCAAGCGCCGTCCGTGTAGATTTCTACTTCAGGAAGTTGTCCCATTATCAGCCACGCCCATTCAGTTTTCTCTATTATATAACAATTTAACATAATTTCACAGTCTAACATATACATTGTCTTCTTATACTTAACTGAATAAACTGCTGTTATTTTCTATGTGGTTCGTTTATTTGTACTGGACAGCGAGATTAAAATATGATATACAAAATTTAAAATTAATAATTTTTGCCAGGGCGCCTCTGTCCTGGAAGGCAGAGGGTAATAGGGAACCAGGTTGAAATCCTGGACGGTCGGGCCACTGTGAATGGGGAGCCGCCAAACGAAAAGCCACTGAGTTAATTCGGGAAGGCATTTGGCTGTAATGATCCTAAAGTCAGGAAACCTGCCCTGGTAGTCCGGTATATTTTATCGCTTCCACGTAAAGAGCGGCGCCGTGAGCGGGGTATTTTATACTTCAGTTATCTCATCTGGGACGCTGAAGTATTTTATTTTGAGGTCTTTTAAAATGAGTAAGAAAGTATTTTTATACACAATAATTATGTTTTCAGTTATACTGCTTTTGGCAGCAGCTGTATTAATTACGCAATTATCAGACCATAGAAGTTTAAATAATATAAAAGCAACGGATGAATTACCTGGAAAAGAAAAAACCGGTTTGCCTGCTGCGCCTGAGAATAATGTTCAAAGCACGAAAAAAATAAAAACAACATCAGAAGATAACGTAAATAGTATAAAAAGTGAGCGCGCTGACCAAAAATCAATTTCTGCCGCTGTTGACAAAAATAAAACTGCAGACACCGCTGACGACGATTTGGTATTAACAGTCAGCATAGCAGTGGTTGGTAAAAACAAGGAAATAATTTACGCACCGTCAAAAATAAGTATCGCGGCCGGAGAAGCAGAAAGTGTTACTGTTCTAAATGTCCTTGATGCCACCGGCTTAAATTATGAGACCTCGTCACGTTGGCCGGAACTTGTCGAATTTATCGGAGGACTGGGGAATAAAGGCCAATCAGGTTGGATGTATACTGTAAATGATCAAATTCCTATGGTTTCGGCGGCGTCTAAAAAGGTCCTGGAGGGTGATCGGATTATCTGGTGGTACAGCGAAGATATTAGAGCTAAATTTCCAGTCTGGGAGGATCTAAACGTAATTAATCGATCTACCCCTTAAGAAGAATCTTAAAAAAGCGGCCTAAAGCCACAAAGCCCATAATGAATCGATATTAATAAAGGGGCGCATGTTTTGTGAAAAAAGTAATTTTTTTAATCATAATATCTTTATTTATTGCCTTTCCAGCCCAAGTCCGGGCAGGAACTGATTTGCATGAAAAAATAATACAAGCCGCCAGATTTTTAGAATCTGTAAAAAATGAAAGCAATTCGCCATTCTCTTATATAGCAATCGCGTGTACGGGTAAAAATGAATCTGCCGGCGCCAAAAAGGCTTGCGAAAATCTTGAGGAATTGCTTGTTTCGGGAGACATAAATAATTACTCTGTTCTGACCATGTTACTGACTTCCGTAAAAGGCGATCCGTATAACTGCGGCGGTAAAGATTTGGTGCAGATACTTCAGAGTGCACAGCTGAAAAGCGGAAAATTTGCCGACTCCATAACAAACGGCGGGGAAGAACTTGTCAGCGCGCATGCCTGGGCAATTATCGCTCTAGCCTGTGCGGGCGCAAAGCCTGAGGAACCTGAAAAAGCAATTCAGTGGCTGGCTGACAGGCAGCATTCCGACGGTTCATTCAACTGGTCCGCAGCTGATTTGGCCACATCCGATGTTGACTCAACAGGTATGGCGCTCACCGCGCTTGGCGCTTTAGGGCAGAAAAAAGACAGCCCGGTTGTTGAAAAAGCAGTTAACTACTTAAGTAATGTCCAGAAGGAAAATGGGGGATTTGAATCCTGGGGGATCATGAATTCTGAGTCATGCAGCGCTGTGATTCAGGGTTTGATTGCAGTAGGTGTTGATCCTGGCGCCGGCGCATTTAAAAAGCCTGGCGGAAATCCGGTTACCGCGCTGCTCAGATACCAGCTTCCCGGCGGATGTTTCGAGCATATAAAAGGCGGTGGAGGTGATGAGATGGCTACACAGCAGGCATTAATTGCGCTTACGGATGTGTACAGCAGGAAGTCTTTTGTTGAACGGCTGACGGGGATGTTAATTTGATTATTTTATTGGGGCAAACAGAACTTCTTGTTAATAACCGTCGAATTCAAATGAGTGTAATACCGCTGATGCACAATGATCGCGTTTACCTCCCTCTCAGGTATATCGCAGAGGCCCTTGAATATGACGTCAAATGGGATGAAAACAACCGTATTGTTTGTTTGGAAAGCAGATAAGAATGGATAAAAAAGGGCCGGATACTTTTAAAAGCTATTACTTTAAAAATCTGCATCCTGCCGCTGCTCTGGTTTATTTTATGTCTTTATTTCTGGTTGCCCTGTTATTTTCACATCCTCTTTACCTGACAGCAGTTTTTATGGTAACAGTCCTGGCGATTGTATCAGCCCGGGTGTTAAAGTTTTGGAAAGCCTATTTAAAATTCAGCCTGTATATGGCCCTGCTGATTGTACTGGTAAACCCGTTGGTCTCACGCGCCGGAAGCACTGTCTTATGGTCTGGCCCACAAATTCCTTTCCTGGGCGGCATTATAATTTCTCTGGAAGCAGTTTTCTATGGTCTGGCGATGGGACTACGCCTTCTTGTCGTTTTAAGTGTTTTTTGTCTTTGTAACAATGCGGTGCGCCCCGATCAGGTTCTGCGCCTCTTTTCAAGATTCGCTTATAAACCTGCTCTGATAATTTCCTTAGGAACCCGGTTAATACCACGTATGAAAAAAGAGTTTGAAAACATTCAGGATCTGCAAAAAACCAGGGGTTTTGATTACGCCTCTCTTAACTTTACGGGAAGGTTTACATTATACTGCCAATCTGTAAACACTTTAATATATACATCTCTGGAAGGCGCCTGGCAAATTGCCGAAGCAATGCACAGCAGGGCTTTTGGGAGCGGGCCGCGTTCTAAGTATGAGCGTAAGAAGCTGCGGCCGGGTGATTTGATCTGCCTGGCCGGCAGTTGCGCAGCACTGGCTGTTTCGTTTGCAGGCAAAGCGATGGGAGCGGGCAGCTACGCTTATTATCCAAAGATGGATTATCTCTTTGATGGATTGAGTTTTTTACTTCTAATTTTATCTGGTTTGCTTATTCCTGTTATTACCAGCTGGGGGTGGAATAACTGCCGCTATTTGAGATCCAGGATCTGACTTATTATTATCCCGATAAAAAAGACCCTGCCTTGAAAAAGATTAATCTTAAAATTGAAGAAGGAGAGTTTATTCTTGTTACGGGCGGATCCGGTTCCGGAAAGTCTTCTTTGGCCCGCTCGCTGGCAGGGCTTATTCCGGATTTCTACGGGGGAAAAATAGGCGGAAAAATCCTTTATAAGGGTTTAGACCTCCGTGCCATGGACAGACGCAAGCTTGCCAGAAACATCGGGATTATTTTTCAGGATCCCGAAAAACAACTGGTCATGAACAGTGTCGAGGCCGAAATTGTTTTTGGTCTCGAGAATATTGGGCTCGGATATAGTGAAATGGTCCGCAGGGTGGCTGAAGTAGTAGGTTTTCTTAATCTGTCGGAGATCAAAGACAAATTTACCGGAACAATTTCGGGAGGACAGAAGCAGAAGGTGGTTATTGCTTCTGTCCTTGCAATGCGACCGGAGGTGCTCGTTTTAGACGAGCCGGCCTCACAGCTGGATCCGGCAAACGCGGATGAGATTTTAACACTTGTCAGAAGTTTAAATGAAGAAGGAATAACTGTTATTCTCGTTGAACAGAGGCTGGAAAGATGTTTTAGTTATGCTGATCGCGTGGTTGTCCTTGATCGGGGAGAACTTCTGAAAAGTGGGACTCCGAAAGAAATTGCCTGCTGGGGATTGGATGGCAAGATGAATAATATCCCTCCGGTAGCCAAGTTTTTTGTAATCTGCGGGGCTCCCATAATACCCCTGGACATAAAAGAAGGGAGGACTTTTCTGAAAAAATACCTGCCGGAGCAGACATCTTCCTTTGTCCACCAGGCAAATAATGAACCGTTAAAACAAACGCACAAACAGGATGAAGTTCTTGAACTGAAAGATCTCTGGTTCAGTTACCCTGATGGAAAAACGGGGCTGCAGGATATAAGTCTTACAGTAAGAAAAGGGGAGATTATTGCCATACTTGGTGAGAATGCCGCCGGTAAGACAACTTTGCTGAAAATAATAGCTGGTTTAATAAAGCCGGGAAGGGGTTTTGTCAAAGTCTCAGGCAATAATCCAAACAAATATAAAGCTCAAGACATCGCTGGGATGATTGGATATATGCCGCAAAATACCGATGAATACTTTTTTTATGAAACGGTTGAGCAGGAAATCGGTCTTTCAAATAACAACCCCGGTGCTGCAGATGACAAACTGGCTAAGCTTACTGTTGACGAGTTGGGGGTCAAAGAATTATTCCAGTATAACCCGAGGGAATTAAGCTCAGGAGAGCGGGTAAGAGTAGCACTCGCTTCTGTTTTAGCCGGCCGTCCCGGCCTGTTGTTGTTGGATGAGCCGACCAGGGGCATTGATTACAATTTTAAAAACGATCTCGGCAAGGTGCTTTTAAGATATTCTGAAAACGGCACGGCAATAGTAATCGTTACCAATGATATTGAGTTTGCTGCGGAATACGCCCAAAGGATTATCCTGATGTTTGACGGCAGAATTGCAGGGGATGGCGCAAAACATGAAATACTGGGCGAGTCGATTTTCTTTTCAACCCAGATGAGCAGGTTATTCAGGGGATACAAAAAGAATATTTTAACTGTCCGGGAAGCGCTGGAACAAATAAAAAAATTATGCGAATAACAACCAGAGCAATATCTTTAACAATATCTGTAATGGTTATCATTGGAGCAATACTGATTTTATCCAGACAGGACTGGGGTTTGCTCTCCCTGGAGATCATTGTTATTGCCCTGTGTTTTTTTTATTGGGTTTGCGAGAAAAATTCGTTTTCAGCCAAGTATTTATCTGTTCTTGCAGCGCTAAGCTCAATAGCTGCGGTCAGCCGGATTCCTTTTGCAATAATACCGGGTGTTCAGCCGGCTACTTTTTTAGTAATTTCGACGGGATTAATTTTCGGACCACAGGCCGGTTTTTTAGTAGGCTCAACAGCGGCGGTCCTCTCGAATTTTTTTCTGGGTCAGGGTCCTTGGACACCATGGCAGATGTTCGCCTGGGGTATGGCAGGAAGCACTGCCGGTCTTCTGAAAATAATTTGCCCGAAAATTGGACGCACGGGTATTGTTTTTTTTAGCTTTTTCTGGGGATATCTATTTGGTTGGATTATGAATATTTGGTCCTGGACTGCTTTTATTTCACCGTTAAATATTAATTCATTCTTTACAGTTAATATAGCCAGCTTCTGGTTCGATACCTTTCACGCTCTGGGCAATGCTTTCTTTTGCCTGATTTTTAATAACAGCTTGGCAAAGATTTTAAAGCATTTTCAAAGGAAGCTTGAAATCAGTGAAATCATAGAAGAAGCTTAAAGTATGAAAACTCATCAACTAAGAGGGTCAATGCCCTTAGCGCAATAAGGCAAAAATAAGCGAGGTTGTTTTTTTGCCCCGTATATACTAAAATAATAATGTTTTTGGGAATTAATTAAGTAAAAACTTTCCGGGGGTCTTTTGATGATTCAAGAAGTAAGAGTGACAAACAGTCCTGACGCCGGCGACCCTGTGGGAAACGGTCTGCTTTACGATATCAACGCTTTTTTGGGTATAAATAGCATAGCAGGCATACGTACTGCAAAAATCTACAGATTTGAGAACATTGACGAAAAGCAGGCTGATCTTTTGGCGCAAAAGCTTTTAGCGGAAGAAGTATTTCAGCTGTATAGTTTAAATGCTCCGGTCCTGCAAGGGGCTCAGAGAGTTGTCGAAGTGGCCTATAAACCCGGCGTGATGAACCCTGAGGCAGCCTCTCTTTTAAAAGCAGCCTCAGATTTGGGAGTTTATGCCGACGCCGCCGGCTCAAGCAGGGAATATGCCTTTTATGGCGAAGAAATCAAAGAAAGTGATATCCGGGCCGTAATCGATCATCTCTTAGTAAATACGACTGTCGAAAGGGTTGTCGAAAAGGCGCCCTTATCACTAATAATCCGCGGCAATCCCACCAGTTCCGAGACTATTCCAGTTGCTCAGATGGACGATAGGCAGTTAATGGATCTTAGCAGCGAAAAGCTCTTTCTGAATCTTGAAGAGATGCGGTTAATCCAAAGCTATTTTAAAAAAGCCGGCCGCAATCCGACAGACTGCGAAATTGAGACTATCGCCCAGACATGGTCCGAGCACTGCAGTCATAAGACCTTCAAAGCAAAGCTGATCGTCAACGGGGAGGAAAAGACTCCCCTTTTAAAACGTCTTCAGCAAGCAACCAGCGAAACGCGTCATCCGCTCGTTCTCTCAGCATTTGCCGACAATTCGGGAGTAATGGATTTTTACGATGGATGGGCGATTTGCGGAAAAGTGGAAACGCACAATTCACCCTCTGCAATTGAACCGTATGGCGGGGCAATGACCGGAAGCGGAGGAGTCTTTCGGGACGTTCTTGGGACCGGGCAGGGCGCAAAAGTAATTGCTTCCACAGATATATTTTGTTTTGCTCACCCCGATACCCCGGGAGAAGAGATACCGCCAGGCTGTCTGCACCCGCACTACCTGCTGCGCCGGGTTGTAGCAGGAGTAAAAGATTATGGAAACCGCATGGGCATACCGACTAATAACGGATCAGTCCATTTTCACCGGGATTTTCGCGCCAAGCCGACCATAATAGTGGGGGCATACGGCATTTTACCGCGGGAAAGATGCGCAAAAGGGCAGCCGCAAGTTGGCGATCTCGTTTTGGCTATAGGAGGCCGCACAGGACGGGACGGCATTCACGGGGCAACTTTTTCAAGCGGAGAAATGACTGAAAGGACTACGGAAGTCAATTCCAGCGCAGTCCAGATCGGTCACCCGATAGAAGAAAAAAGGGTCAGCGACGCAATAATAAAGGCAAGCCTAGCCGGGTTAATCAGGGCTGTGACAGACTGCGGGGCCGGGGGGTTCAGTTCCGCGATAGGGGAAATGGGTTCGCAAACAGGTGTGGAGGTTGCTCTGGAAAAAGCCCCTTTAAAATACCCGGGACTCAAACCATGGGAAATATGGGTGTCGGAGAGTCAGGAAAGGATGGTCCTGGCGGTCGCTCCTGAGAATCTGGAAAGTGTTTTAGAAATCTGCAATTTGTTAAACGTTGAAGTTTCTGTACTGGGGCAGTTTAAAGACAGCAAAAAATTGGTTGTTACCTACCATGGAGAAACGATTTGTGATTTACAGATGAGCTTTCTCCATGACGGCCTGCCTCAAAGAGTAATGAAGGCTTCTTTTAAGAAAAAAGAATGTGCTGACAATAAGAGTATTCCCCTTCCCAATGATTTGCCTTTAGTATATCAACGGGTCATGGGTCATCCCAATGTTTGTTCAAAAGAGCCTATTGTACGCATGTATGACCATGGGGTTCAGGGCTCCTGCTGTTTGCCGCCCTTTGCCGGGATCTCCGGGGACTGTCCCAATGATTCAGTAGTCTTAAAACCGCTGCTTGGTTATCCCTATGGTATGGTAATCAGCCATGGCCTGAATCCTGTTTTAAATACAATAGATCCATATCACGGGAGTCTATGGGCGGCTGCGGAAGCGGTCTCTAATGCGGTCGCTGCCGGCGCCAATCCGGAAGAGATGGTTTTAATCGATAATTTTATCTGGCCGTTCCCTGATGAAGAATCACTGGGGGACTTGGACAGAGCGGTTGACGCGTGTGTAGATTTCGTACAGGCAACCGGGATGCCTTTTATCTCAGGCAAAGACAGTTTATCAAGCACTTATCGCGGCAGTGACGGGACACTGCTGAAAATACCTCCTGTCCTTTGCGTTTCAGTTTTTGGCAGGATAGCTGATGTACAAAAAACTGTCTCCGCTGATTTTAAGCGGACAGGCAGTTCAATCATACTTGTAGGAAAACGGGAACTGGAACAAATGGGGGGTTCGGCTTATTACGACCTTGAAGGATTGGAGGGTCCCCTTCCGGCTATTGATCTGAATACACTGGGTCTCACCTTTAAAAAACTTCATCAGGCAATAATAAAAGGACAAATTCTTGCCTGCCACGATATAAGCGAGGGCGGGGTTGCAGCTGCGCTTGCCGAAATGTGTTTTGGCGGCGGCATAGGCGCAACGATAACCATAGAAAATAAGACGAGGCCTGACTACTTTCTCTTCAATGAAACTGCAGGCTGCTTTCTTGTAGAGATGGATTCAGAAACAGATTACAACGCAGTATTTTCTGGTGTGCCGCATATAAAAATCGGCGATACAACAAGCAAGCGCGAAATCAGCTTTTTTGCCGGCGGCAGTGAACTGTTCAGGGTAGATCTCGGTCTTTTAATTGAACCATGGAAAGGTCTGATGCAAAAGGTATTCAATGCTTAAAAAACGGATGCATAAGGAGACAGGCCTGTATGAAACCAAGGGTTTGCATACTTAGAACAGACGGTACAAATTGTGATGAAGAAACTTTATACGCCTTTAATAAATCGGGCGGAGAAAGTGAACTTGTTCATATAAATATGCTCCGCAATGGAGAGAAAAAGCTGCTTGACTATCAGATTCTTGTTATTCCGGGCGGGTTTTCTTACGGTGACGATGTTCATTCCGGGAAAATTCTGGCTGTGGAATTAACCTCTTTTCTAAAAGAGAAACTGCAGGAATTTGTAACAGCAGGCAGGCCGGTACTGGGGATTTGCAATGGTTTTCAGGTGCTGGTCCGCACCGGGCTCCTGCCGGACGGGCAGGTTTCGGGAAAAATAAAGGCAGCTTTAATTCATAACGACAGCGGCCGTTTTGAGTGCCGCTGGGTAAAGCTTCTGATTGAAAAAACAAATTGTATTTTTGTTAAAGACAATGAAAGCAAGCAAATAAGCCTCCAGGTCGCCCATGGGGAAGGGAAATTCTATACAGATCCCGCCACGTTAAATGATATTGAGACTGCCGGCCGGGTAGTTTTTAGATACGCCGGCGAGGGATCTCTTCCGGCTGCCGGGTATCCCGCCAACCCCAATGGTTCGCTGAATGCTATCGCAGGTATTTGTGATTCGGCAGGGCTTGTTTTAGGCATGATGCCGCATCCGGAAAGATTTGTTGATCAAATCCAGTATCCCAACTGGCGGCGTGGAAACCAATTACAGCCTCAGGGAGAGGCTATCTTTCGAAATGCTGTAAACTACGCAAGGGAGATGTAAATACCGGTCCGTGGGGGAAATGGAATGGGAGAGCAGAATCCAGGTACTGAGCAAGGTATTTGCTGTTCGGGGACATCATTAATATCAGCCCTGCAATAGCAGGCCGCCTGGACAAAATATATGAAAAATTAACTCTTGACTAGAACATGTGTTCACTGGCATAATTAGATCAAACAAATGTTCGGTCAGGGGGTTTTTTATGTGTTAAGAGATATTCTGCTTGCAGATATGAACGCCTTCTTTGCCAGTGTCCATCAGGCCCTCCAGCCGGAACTCAGGGGAAAGCCCGTAATAGTGGGGGGTGATTCAGCCAAACGCCACGGCATCGTTCTGGCAGCCAGTTATGAAGCCAAGTCAAAAGGCATAAAAACCGGCATGACAGTCCACGAGGCCCGTATACTCTGTCCGCAGGCAGTCTTCATCAATCCCCAGCATCACCTTTATGTCCACTTTTCCACGCGCATTTTGCGTATTATGAAGGATTTTACACCTTTAGTCGAACCTTTTTCCATTGATGAGGCATTTCTTGATGTTACCGGCTGCCGCAGCCTTTTTGGCTCGCCTGTTGAAATCGCCAGGAAATTAAAAGGGCGAATCCGTAAAGAAACCGGCATAACATGCAGCATAGGTATAGGTCCGAACAAACTGCTGGCGAAAATGGCTGCCGGACTGCAAAAGCCTGATGGTCTGACCCTTCTGCATTATGAAGATGTACCCTTAAGGATCTGGCCCCTGCCGGTAAGACAGCTTTTCGGAGTGGGTCCCCGGTATGAGCGCCATTTAAACCTTTTAAACATCCACACTATAGGTGACCTTTCCAAATTTCCCGTATCCATTCTTAAACGAAAATTCGGTGTTTATGGTGAAGTGCTCTGGCACAGCGCCAATGGGATGGACAGCAGCCCTGTAGATCCCAATACTTTGGATATCACAAAAAGTATCGGCCAGCAAATAACCCTGCCGCGCGATTATGAAAGACGCGAAGATATAAAAGTTGTTATTTTGGAGCTCTCCGATTTGGTCGCGGAACGGGTCAGGGCAGGGGGCTATGTGGGAAGGACAGTCGTTTTGTCTTTAAAAGACAGCAACTTTGCCTGGCTGTCCAGAATGCATACTCTGCCTGAATTTACCGATCTTGCTTTTGATATCTCCAAGACAGGGCTGATAATCTTAAAAAAACACTGGCCCGATGGCTGGCCTGTGCGTATGGTCGGAGTGGCGTTGGCGGGTTTGACCTCTCAAAAAATGGAGCAGCTGACCTTGTTCGGTGAAAGGGAAAAGCTTAAGAAAACCGAAGAGGCGTGCGACAGGATCAGAAGCAGATTTGGCGAGAGGGCTGTTTTTAGGGCAGTTTCTCTTACGAGGGCGGGGATCAGGTATGCATGATAATAAGCTTTGGGAAGGACACAGGCTTATCCTGCCTGAGATGAGGGAGAAGGCCTTAATGTATTGCCGTGACTGCAGGTTTTTTGTGCAGGTGCAGGGCAGGGAGGAGGTCAGACGCGGCTGTTTGGCTGGTGTGCCCGCTTACGGAACCCTGCAGAAACGGGTCCCTTTGAAAATAGGTTATCTCGATCTGTTGAAGATAGCCGGGCCCGCGGGAGTAGATAAGATATTGGAAAACGGTAATCCGGACGCCCAGGCCTGCGGGTTGTTTATGCCGGCGTACAAGCCTAAACCTGGAGCAGTTCGCGAAGCATCCGCGCGTTTCGGACCGCCTGGCCGCGGTAATGGTTATTGAAGGCAACGAATACCTGCTTTGCCTGTTTGGCCAGCTCATTTATTCTTGGGGTCCATTCGCCTATTTCCTCCCGGGTATACAGGTAGTCATATCTTTCGTAAGATTCTTCATGTTTCCACCACTTGGCAAGATTGCGGCCGTGAAAACGGACATAAGCAACTTCACTGGCGCATATGGCTGTCTGGCCGACAAGTCCTTTTATATTTGGTTCATCCACACAGACATACCCTATTTCCAACATTCGCAGAAAATCCCAGGTAGCTTCTTTAACCCAGCTGTGGTGTCTGAATTCAACTACAAGAGGGATTGATTTTAAGAACATCCCCTTCAGGCCGGCCAAATAACGCCTGTTTTCCTCCTGATTATGAAAAGAGTATGGGAACTGCAGCAATACTGTGCCAAGCTTTTCTACTTGCAACAGGGGTTCTAAAGAATAACAGAATTTTTTTATATCTTCCGGAACGCTTTCCTGCCGCTCGTGGGTAAGTGTCTTGTATGCTTTTATGGTAAATATAAAATTTTCAGGAGTCCTTTTGGCTAGCGAGAGAAAAAGATTTTGCGAAGGCAGGTGGTAATAGGAAGAGTTTATTTCCGTAAAGGAAAACTCTTTCGCGTAAAATTCCAGCATTTTGTTTTTGCTGACTGCAGAAGGGTAGAAAGGCCCCCGCCAGTCGTCATAGCTATACCCTGAAGTACCGATAAGAATTGACATTTAAATTCTCCATTCCGGGATGATAAGCATTAATCTAAGGGTGCAATATTATTTACTCTACTCGTTGTTTGCAGCCGGAGGGGTTAATAATTCCAAGTTTTGTATTGCACGTGTTTCTTTTTCAATAATTTCGGAATCTTTTATTTCGTTTCCGGCTGCAGTTCCGTATTCCTTAAATTTACGTGCGCTGACCAGCACCCTGCTTTCCAGAGCGCCTACGGCCCTGTTGTATGCTTCGACTGAATTATCCAGGCCTTTTTTGAGATCGGAAAAATATCCGGCAAGGCCCCGTAACCTTTCGTATAACTGGTTGCCCAAAATGCTGATGGCTTTTGCGTTTTCGGTCAGCCTTTCCTGTTTCCAGCCATAGGCTACCGCATGCAAAAGAGCAATCAAGGTTGTGGGGGTAGCCATTACGACATGCTGTTCAACGCCGAACTCGATTAGTCCTGGTTCTTGTTCGAGCGCCGCGCTGAAAAAAGCTTCGCGCGGCAAAAACAAAACTACAAATTCCGGAGTGGGGTCAAACTGGCTCCAATATGATTTGCTGCCCAATTTAGCAAGGTGGGTGCGTATATTGCGCGCGTGTTCTTTAATTTTTTCATCTTTAATTTTTTCATCCTGAATTTCCAAGGACTCAATATAGGATAAAATAGGCGCTTTTGAATCGATGACGATGTTTTTATTATTGGGGAGTTTAACGACTAAATCAGGCCGGAGGCGGCCCTGTTCCGTATTTACTGATTCTTGTTCGATAAAGTCGCAGTATTCAACCATGCCGGCTATTTCGACTACTCTTTTAAGCTGAATTTCACCCCAGCGCCCGCGAACATTTGGTGTCCGGAGGGCATTGACAAGGTTAATTGTCTCAAGTTTGAGCCTTTCCTGTGTCCGGGATAATACTTCAACCTGTTTGGTAAGGCTCGTATATGCTTCCAAACGTGATTTCTCCAGTTCATTAATTTTAAGATCTACTTTTTCCAGGGAATCTTGAACGGGCTTGACAATTTCATTAACTGCTTTTTGGCGGGATTCAAGGTCATTTTTTGCTCTTTCCTGATATTTTCCCAGAGCTGTCGCGGCCAGTTCCAAAAAGGTCTGGTTATTGACACGCAGGGCATCCGCAGAAAGAGCTTTAAAAGCGCTGGAAAGGGATTCTTTTGCTTCCTCCAGCATCAAAAGCTTCTCTTTATTATCATTGTGTTCTTTTTCAAGAAGCGTTGTTATCTGGGCAATTCTTTCCTTTAATCCCGTGATATTTTCCCGGGCTTCGGACAGTTCGGAGTCCTTGTTTTTTAAGGCAAGCTCAAGCTCGTTGATCCTTCTGTTTTTTTCTTTAGACACTGTCGTTTTCTCAAAGATCAGAAAAACCAGAAAGCTTGTCAGAAAAATAAAAAGAAAAATGGTTAGAGTCTTTTCCATAAAGAATCCCTTTCAGTTAAAATCAGCCTGATAAAATATGAAAAACAGGTTTATTTATTAATTGTCGCGTCCGATAAATATATATAGAGGAAACGGTTTTAAGATGCAACAAGTTACAACGTAATTAATTTTATACTGAATAAATATAACACATTTCACGCCGTTCATACATATATATGAGATCTCATTCTTTATAGTTTATAAAAATGCAGAGTGTTCCCTAAAACAATGGCTTATGCAAACAAAATAAGGTCCCGTTCTTTCTGAGCGGGACCTCTTTCTGTCTGTTAAAAAACAGCCAAATGTTATCTTGCGTTGAGTAATTTAACGACTTCCCCCGGTATACTGTTAAGTGCAAGCAGGCATTCAGCGCCGCCCTTTTCATAAGCTACTCTCGGCATACCAAAGACTATTGAAGTAGCCTCATCCTGCGCTATTGTCCTGGCGCCCGCAAGACGCATGGCCAACATGCCTTCGGCTCCATCGCCGCCCATACCGGTAAGCATAATTCCGGCCGCGTTGGCGCCGGCGTATTTAGCGACTGACTGAAAAAGCACTTCCACACTGGGACAGTGGCCGTTAACCTCTTCAGTTGAATCACAGTTTACCTGGTAAATGCCTCCGGAACGGACAACTCTCATTTGACGTCCGCCCGGGGCAATCAGAACACGACCGTCCATTACACGATCTCCTGTTTTAGCTTCCATTACTTCCATGGCTGACAAACCGTTCAATCTTTCTGCGAAATGCTTTGTAAACCCGGCAGGCATATGCTGTACGATTACTGTACCCGGCATGGTTGAATGAAAGCTGCTGATAATAGAGCGAATTGCTTCAGTTCCTCCTGTGGATGCTCCTATGGCGATTACTTTGTCAGTTGATTCAGCAAGCGCCCGACTGGGCTTTTTTAAGGGAACCGGCTGTGAATTTCTATTGCTTATCAATACATTCAGATTCGTTAAAGCTGCAATCTTTACCTTGGTTCGCAGTTCATCCAGCATCATCGTTAAACCACGTTTAATATCAGTGTTCGGTTTAGTTACAACCTCTACAGCCCCGGCTTCAAAGGCGTCTAAAGTTATAGATGCGCCTTTCTTCGTTAATGCGCTGACTACCACTACAGGCAAAGGGTACTGCGGCATCAGACGGCGTAAAAATTCAATTCCGTCCATCCTGGGCATTTCTACATCCAGCGTAAGTACATCAGGTAGGAGACGGACAATTTTATCACGTGCAATATAAGGGTCCGCAGCGGTTCCAACGACTTCTATTTCCGGATCTTGAGAAAGCCCTTTGGCAAGTATTTCCCTGACCAGGGCAGAATCATCTACTATTAGAACTTTTATTTTTTTCATCAGCTGCTCACCTTTTTTAAATTTTTTGGTATATTGCGGGTTTTACGTAACTGAAAACTCCAAGGGAACGGTCTATTGTTTCTGTATGCCCGATGAATAGGTACCCGTCCGGCTCCAGGTAGCGGTGAAACCGTTCCAGAAGAGACCGGCGGGTTGGGCTGTCAAAATAAATCATTACATTCCGGCAGAAGATAACATCAAACTTGCCTTTAAAAGGGTAACTATCCTGGATCAGGTTCAGCCTTCGGAAGAGCACCTTGTTCTTTAAATTTTGATGAATCGTCCAAACGCCATCCCCGACTGAGACAAAATATTTCTGACGGTATGACGGCGGAACTGTTTCCAGTTGTTCTTTTGTATAATTTCCTCTAATTGCTTTATCCAGGGAACTGACTGAAATATCCGTGGCTAATATATAAAAAATTGATCCCTGGCTGATACTTTCTGAAATAACCATAGCGGCTGTATAGGGTTCTTCTCCCGAGGAACATCCTGCGCACCAGATCTTAAATTCTTTTTCATTATTTCTTTCAAGTGGTTTGACAATTTGGGGCAGCAAGGTTTCCTTAATAAAGCCAAAATGATCCTTTTCACGGAAAAAATAGGTATGGTTAGTAGAAATTCTGTCGATGAGCGTTAGAAGCGCGCTTCCGCTTGTTTCTCCGGCCACATACTGATAGTAATCCTTAAAACTTGTAAATCCGCCCTGCTGAAGCACATTCTGCAGTCTTCCGGTGATCAAAGTTTGCTTTTGTTCGTTCAGGCTAATTCCGAATTTATCGTAGATAAGACCGCCGATTAATTCGTATTCCTTTTGACTAAGCTGCATTTCGTTCAATTTCCCCTCAAGTATATTTTTTAAAAAGCAGACAAGGGGAGTTTACCCCTTGTCTGCTTTTAGCTTTAAGAAAAACTTAGAAACGGCCGAAGTCAGTGTCGTCCAAAGAAATTATTTCCTCAGGCCTTAATCTGGAAGCGGCTTTTTTTGTGCCGCCGTTGTTGTTGTTTTCCAACTTGAGTCCTGCCAGGGAGAATCCCTGATCCTGCGTCTGCTGGCTTTGAATCATCGACTGCAGCATCCGGAGCATTTCGGGTGTTATCCCTTGCGGCAGCGCGTTTGCTGCGGAACTGCCAAAGCTTTGTTTTCTAAGCCTGAACTTGCGCAGGGTCTGTTTTAACTGAATTGCCTGACTGGAAAGCTCTTCGCTCGCTGAAGCCATTTCCTGCGCGCTGGCCATGTTCTGCTGGGTTACCTTATCAACCTGATCAAATGCCTCGCTGACCTGGTCAATACCCATGGCCTGCTCCTTCGAAGCCGAGGCAAGTTCACCGATAACATCGGTGATCTTGGTTGATCCTATAGTTATTTCTTCAAGGGCCTTGGATGTTTCTTCGGCTATCTTTGTGCCGACTTCGGTTTTCTTAATCGAACTTTCAATCATTTCGGCTGTTTCCCTGGCAGCTTTGGCGCTGCGCTGGGCAAGGTTCCTTACTTCTTCGGCGACCACCGTAAAACCTTTGCCGTGTTTGCCTGCGCGCGCTGCCTCAACCGCGGCGTTAAGGGCAAGAAGGTTTGTCTGGAAGGCTACCTCGTCGATTGCCTTGATAATCTTGGATACGTTGGAGGCTGATTCGTTAATGTCATTCATTGCCTTGACCATGTTGGTCATCTGGTCGGACCCTTTTTCAGCGCTCTGTTTTGCCTGGACAGACAGCTGACTGACCAAAGAAGCGTTTTCGGAAGTCTGCTTGGTCTGCTTGGACATCTCCTGCATCGAAGAGGAGATCTCCTGAAGCGAACTGGCCGACTCTGTAGCGCCCTGGGAAAGCGACTGGCTTGAATCCGATACCTGCTGAGAACCTGCGGCAACCTGATCGGCCACCACAGTTACCTGGTTTAAAAGGTCATTCATACTGGATATTGTAGTGTTTAAAGCGTCTTTGATTAAGACGAAGTCGCCCTTGTATTCTCCTTCTACCGAAACATCCATGTTACCTTTGGCCATCTCCTGAAGGCATCTTACCGCCTCCTTTTTGATGATTCCATTCAAGGATTCAAGGCTTGTATTAAGCGAATCTTTAACGATGGTATAATCGCCTTTGTAGTCTCCGGTCATCCTCACGTCAAGTTCGCCCTCAGACATTGCTTTCAGACAAGTAATGGTTTCAGTAACCGGAACCGATACTGCGTCGAGCATACCGTTCATGCCTTCGATTATCTTGCGGTATTCGCCCGCATGCTGGGAAACGTCCGCCCTGGTTTCGAGTTTTCCTTCAACACAAGCCCAGGCCAGCATATTTGCATCTTCTGCGCATTTTTGAATGGATTCCATCGCCCTTGTGAAAGCAGGCATAAGCAGATCGTTTTCGCTTCTGCGGACTACTTGATGGTACTCATCCAGATCAGCAAGCGATCCGTTAGCGATATTAATTGTTGTATTTAGAATTTTCTCCATTCTGCCATGAACGCCGCTGACAGCAAAAGCGAGTTCATTCCAGACTCCGCTGTATTGCTTTTCTATCTTTTTGGTATAATCATTGACCGCCATTCTGCCGAGGACGTCGGTTAATTCGTTTACCGGTTCGGCCATCGAATCAAACAACTGGTTCATGACGAAAATTATCTTCAAGTAGGCGCCATCCAGTCCGGAGACATCTTTGCGTTTGGAGACATCTCCCGCCATGGCCGCCTGCGCGAGAGCTTCAATATCAGTAAAAACACCTTTTAATTTGCTTATCATGGTCATGAGCGACATCATCAGAATATCGTTTTCGGATCTGGCGCTGAAAGATACATCGAGGTTGCCATTGGCGATCATTTGGGCAGTAATGGCAATCTGCTCGGTTGCGCCGATCAGCATGTTCAGGTTGTTCTTAATTTCATTGAAATCACCTTTATATTCTTCAGTTATTTTCGGCGGCATGTCCCCTTTGGCTATCTGTTCGACATAATCGGCTGATATTTTCAGCGGTCTTACTATTTCGTCCACGGCGTCATTTGTTCCGCGCAGAATCTTGCGCCAGACACCCTGCACACGGTCCGGATTGGCCCTTTGGTCCAGTTTGCCTTCTTTGCCTGCGGTTATAACGACGCCTATTTCATCAACAAGGGCTCCGATTTCTTCGATAAATGAGTTCAGGTTGTTTTTAATTGTATTGAAGTCGCCCTTATACTCATCTGTAATTATAGGCGGTGTATTGCCCTGGGTAAAGCTGTCGATATACTCCGCCGCCAATTTCAAAGGAGTGGTGAAGGCGTCAAGAGTGTCGTTGAAGCCTTGGACTATTTTTTTGTATCCGGACATTTTATAGTTTTCGAGATTGCCTCTTGTCTCAAGATTGCCGTTGTTGGCAGCTTCCATTATCTTGCTGATTTCTTCAACTGCTTTTACCTCTTCAGAGATATCAAGCATGTATTCCATGCCGCCAACAATATTGCCGTTTCCATCCAGGATTGGTGAGGCTGTACAGCGAATGGGCAGATCTCCGGAGGAAAGGCTGGCTACTGCATCTCCTGTATATACTCCTTTCCCCTTTATCGCCCTGGCAACCTGGCAGTCATCCGTATTGCAGCAGCCCATGTTGAACAAGCCGTAACACTTTTGATCATAGCACGCTTCCTGTGTTTTTCCAACCAATAAAGACGCAGCACGATTTACAAAATAGACATTCAGATCATTATCAACTGCTATAACCGGTGTGGGGATTTCGTTAAGAACCTTTGCTTTCCTGTTTGTGACGCGCATATTCTTTTCCAGTTCTGTTATATCCCTGATTAAGCCAATAAAATAAGCTGCTTCTTTTTTGCCTTTCTCGGCAAAAACAGGTGTAAGGTCGCATTCCAGAGTAGCCTTCCTGTCATTAATAATTGCTCTGACTTCAAAGCTGGTTTTCTTGCCATCGGCCAACGCTTTTTCAAACAGGTTATCTTTTGTATTAATTAATGCAGTTACTGAACTGCCGGCTGTTTTGTCCTTTGTTTGTCCTGCCATGGCGGAAAGACACTGATTCACGTAGATGATATTGCTGTCCTTCCCTATAACCAAAACAGGAGTATCAAGTAAGTCAAATACGGAAAAGTCTTTCTGACTGTTTTCAGCCTTCTTACCGGTGTTCTTTTCAACTGCTTCTTCTGAACCGTTGTGCATTTATTCTTCCCCCTCATAAAGTAGTTTGTTGGCGTTGAGCAGAATTTTTACCTTATCGCCTACCTTGCCTAAACCCTGGATAAAATTGCTTCTTTCACTCCTCCTTATTTTGGGTGGCAGTTCTATTTCAGTTTTCGGTATGTCCAGAACCTCAGACACCCTGTCAACAATTAGCCCTACAGCCTGTTCATTAATATTTATGACAACAATACATGTGCGGTCATCGTAGGGACGTTCTTCTATATCAAAGCGCAGACGTACGTCCATAACAGGGATAACTTTACCGCGAAGGTTGATTACTCCTTTGATAAAACCTGGCATGTCCGGGACCTGGGTAATATTTTGAATGCCCACGATCTCTGTGACGTACCTGATTTCGATGCCGTATTCCTCTCTGCTCAGAATAAAGGTTAAAAACTTATCCTCCTGGGTGTCTTCATCGTCATAATCATCCTCCAGCAGATCTACTTCCAATCTTTCTTTAACACTCACAGTCCCACCTCAATTTTTTATTTATTTTCCACGGAAATTATTAAATCTTCAATGTCGAGAATCATACTGATATCTCCATCGCTTAAAATTGCGCAGCCTGAGATCCCTTTTGCATAACCAAGATAGGCCGGAAGTCCCTTTATGACAATCTGCTGCTGACCAATTAATTCGTCAACAAATAAGCAGCATTTATTTTCATCGCTGGCAACGATCATTAATATCCCGTCAGAAAGTTCCTGGTGCAAAGGTTCAATATCATAAAGTTCGTGCAGACGAAGGACAGGCAGAAGTTCTCCGCGGACGCTAACGATTTCCAACTTATCAGGTGTATATGTGATCTGATCCGCCCCGGCCTGAAATGATTCTTTTATAGAAACAATTGGAATTATATAACGGTTTTGCCCGACTTTTACAACCATTCCTTCAATTATGGCAAGAGTGAGCGGAATACGGACAACAAACATAGTGCCTTTTCCTGCCTTGCTTCGGACTTCCACCCGTCCCCGCAGTTTTTCGATATTTTTCTTGACCACGTCCATGCCGACTCCGCGTCCTGAGATATCAGAAACCTGTTCGGCTGTTGAAAAACCCGGTTCAAAAATAAGTTTCCAGATTTCCTCATCTTTTAAATCAGTGTCACCGCTATGGACTAAACCGCGTTCAACCCCCTTTTGCAATATTTTTTCCCTGTTCAACCCTTTACCGTCATCTTCTATGACTATCCAAACTTCACCTAACGAGTGCTTTGCTTCAATTGTCAAGCGGCCGGTTTCCGGTTTTCCAACGGCCTTTCTTTCTTCAGGTTTTTCTATTCCATGATCCATCGCATTACGGATCAGGTGCACCAGTGGATCAGAAATATGTTCTATTATTGTTTTGTCCACTTCCGTTTCCTCACCGATTATTTCCAGGTTGACTTTTTTATTTCCCTTATTAGCAAGGTCGCGTACCAGACGTACCATTTTACGGAATGTTCCGCCAAGGGGGATCATTCTCATGGACATAGATACTTCCTGAATCTCCCTGGTTATTTTATCTAACTGTGTTACCGTCTTTTCAATACCTTCCATTTGAAGGTCCCTTAAAGTTTGGTTGTTAACAACCATTGCTTCAGCAATAACAAGTTCTCCAATCAAATCCAGGAGTGTATCAAGTTTATCGACATCAACTCTGATTGCCTGCTGTTGCGCTTGCTGAGGCTGTTTTTCAGGCGCGGCGTTTTCCTTTCCGTTTTCGGCTGCCGGCGCCTTTTTTTCGGTTTCAGGCTGTGTTATAGTTTGAAGGCTTTGTTCTTTTTTACTCTCTGTATATTCTTCAGGTTTATTCACTGGCTGAACAGACGCTGTTTCGACTGGTTTTTCAGCAGCCGGAACGATAAGTTTTTCAAGGCGTTTGACCAGTTCGTCTATGCCCGGTATTTCAGGATCTTTACCATCATTAATTAACGCTACTGCGTTACGCAGCGCGTCAACAGCGTAGAGCAGGAAAGAAATTGTTATTGAGCTGCAGGCTTGTCTTCCTTCTCTAATTTCTCCAAGGATATTCTCAACGTGGAAACTTACTTTTTCTAGCGGCTCAAACCCGAGAAAACCAGCGTTGCCTTTAAAACTGTGAATGAAACGGAAGCAATTATTTGCCAGTTCAAGATCATCAGGCAATCCTTCCAATTGAAGAAGAACGTTTTCAGCTTCGTCTAGAAGCTCATTTGCCTCTTCTATGAAATGTTCTAGAATTTCATCACTGTTAAGAATATCTTCGGAGTCTTTTTCGGCAGGAATCTCATTGGCTTCGTTTATGGGACTATTCATTAGTTCTGTTTCTTCAGGAGCAGGTAAGACATTGTTTTCTCCTTTTTCAGTATCAACCTGGTTCCGGCAGGATAAAGAGTTAATTGTCCTTGTGAGTTCATTGCTTATTTTTTCAGCGCTGTCTTCAAAACCCGTATCGCTTTGACGTTCTTCCACTACATCCAGAATATTTCTAACCAGGTCAACGGCGCCAATCAGCAAATCAACATGTCCTGGTTTAATAGTTACCTCTCCTTGACGCAAAATATCCAACAACGTTTCTGCTTCATGCGTTACTCTGATTACATTATGGAGTTCAAGGAAAGAAGCCGAGCCCTTAACAGAGTGAAACAAACGAAAAACTGCGTTCAGGGCTTCCTGATCAATTTTCCCTGAATTAAGAGCGCTTTTTTCTATAACAATAATTTGTGGTTCCGCATCATCAAGAAGTTCGCGGCTATCGGCTATAAACAGGTTTAACATTTCCATTTTTTCAGCTAATAAATCGTTCACGGCTATTTCTTTCCTCCTGCCCGGGTTTACTTTAATAATCATTTAATACCTTAGAATAGGCGCCAAAAAGTAAAAAGAGAAATATCTCGTTTTTTAATAATCGGCACATGTTCTATTTTTCTAAACAACATAATGCGAGCATATTCGACATTATCTTCGTTTTATTCTCGGAGTGATGAAGCCTTTGAGATAAGCTATAATAATTTTTAATCACCGTATTTTACTTGTGGTGAGGAGGTTATATTTATTAAAGAAATACGTGTACGTTATGTAAACCGTGATCACAGGCGCCGTTTATACGGCGAGTGCGGCATGGTGATTGTACGGGCTAAAGGTCCCGGGCCGAGAAATATACTGGTCCGCCTTGACTCGGGCGAATTGGTGGTTGCGCCGTGGGGGAACTGGCGCAAAGCAGAAGATAAGCAAAGCTGAACGGTACTTTTTTCGGCCATTTTTACCCCGTATTTCTTGAATGAAACTGGATAAGCTAGAAAAATAACAAATAGGGGGTAATCTAATGCTTTTTGTCAAGCCGGAGCAAATATCTCAAATGGGAGTTTTTGATAAATATGTGAAGAAACCAATACCTGTCTTAGCCAGACAAATGGAAGACACATTTTCAGTTGATACACTGGAAGGCAAGATGGAAGGAAAACCGGGGGACTATCTTATTATTGGGATAAAGGGAGAACTTTACCCCTGTGACAGGGATATTTTTAAAAAAACATATTCAAAATTATAAATAAATCGAGCATTAAGTTCCCGACATTATAAAGCCTTTTCAAGAAACATTAAGTGTGCCGCTGTTTTCGCACCGTGGATCTGTAACCGAAGCTTCAACGGGCGTTGCAGCGGCACTCAAGCAATATCGCTCATCTGTGAATAACGACTTTCTTTAAACCCTCAGATTTTAATTAAAACTCAGCGCTATGAGCGTCAAAGTATTCCCTTTAAACACCTAAATCGATCTCTTTTAAAACTTTTAGGTTCTCAAGAGAGCTTGCTTTAACCATGTGTTCTGAAACAGTATAGAGGACGTCATTAATATAAAGAGACCTTTTTATACCGTTTTCGTAGTAAGTATTTTGTTCGTTGATTATCTTTTCTTCTGAATGATTAACCCTACCTTTTAAGCTAATTCCGTTTTTTATGCTTATCCCGAATACGTATGCCCCCTGCCAGGCGTCACTAAGGATGTCTTCCCAAAAACCGTTTTTTGTTTGTACCTGCTCTTGATAAAATGAAACGGGCAGGACTAAAAGGTTTTTTGAACGGCTGAACAGGAAAGCGTGATGATCCTTTAGCGCCAGAGAGTCCGAACCTTCTTGATCAATAATGTATTTAGATATTTCTTTAGGATTTGCCGGATCGCTCACATCAAATAACCCTATTTTTAAATATGGTCCTCCTGTTCGGGGAAGAACAGGCATAGCCCGGAATTGGTCACCTAAAAGTTCATCTGCGGGAATGGGTTGCGACATAGACGATTCTTTGCCTATTCCAATAAGATGGTTTTCATCAAAAGGATGCAGATAATCCGAATAACCCGGAATCTTCAGCTCTCCAAGAACTTTGGGATTGTAAGGGTCTTTTAAATCAACCGTAAATAACGGGTCCATTTGCCGGAATGTGACAAGATATGCTCTGGGTCCAAAATACCGGACCGAATAAATTTTTTCCGAAGGGGCCAGCCCTTCCAGTCTTCCCGCAATCTTCATTTCCTGATCAAGTATATATATGTTGTTGGAGGTCGATAAAGGTTCGCCAAAGGTAAATCTTTGAGAAGTCGTTGCTGCTCTGAAGAATCCATTATATTCGTCCATGGAGAATTGGTTTAACACGTAACCCGGAATCTCACCTTGACGACTGAAAGTTATTCCGCCATTTTTGATGGAAAACCTCCGGATTACAGTTTTTCTGTTTTCCTGGTTTATTTTATTATTCAAGTCTCCAAATAAACTGTCCATTTTCTGTTCAAGGGTATTCACCTGCTGATCGCTAAAACTGCTTAAGTTTTCGTTAATAATTTTTTCAAGTCCGTCTATCTGTTTAACGGGACTTAAAGTTGAAAGTCCGTCTAATTGCCTGGCAGTATTATAGGGCAGAGCTTCCTTAAGGCTGCTGATTGTTTTTTGGACATAATTTTGCACGTCAGGAATTTTAGGACTTAACAGATAGATATTTTCCTGGGAGGAATAAATATTTTGGGATGAACCGGATAAGAATGTCTTACATGCCGCAGCCTCGTTGTTATTAAGAATATTAAATGACATCAGCAAGGTATACTGATTATAGTAGTCAGGATAATCAAAATAATATATGTCTTTAACGTTGATTGTTTCATTCTTAGTGTTAAAGCTGATTTCAGGTAGCCGGACTTGTTCCTCGCCGGATGCCGGCTCATATTCAACTGCCGGTGTGTTGGCAATTGCATAAACGTAATTCCCGACCATTCTTGAATTTATATAATTGCCTTTGAAGTCTATATCCCTCTCCAGAACAGGTTTCTCATGATCGGAAATATCGAAAACTTTAATTATTACACCTGGTTGGGAATGCCAGTCTCCAAGAATTACAGCCAGCTTGTTTTTATTTAAATAGATTTCATTTGGCGCCGCTTCAGCCGCAAAGCTTATTTTAGAAACGACCTTTGCTTTTTCAGCGGGATATGCATAAATAATGCTAATTCCCCGGCTGTTTGCAGCGTAAATATATTTGCCGTCACACTGCACCAAATCACCTTCTTCAACCCCGTCGACCTGATTATTGGTTGTTGAAAAATCTCTGGAACCTGAAGTTCCGCCTGATTCATCCTGCATCTGCAGGCTGGGCATGGAGATGTTTTCTTTCATTGCCCCGGTTAATAAAGGAAAATCATAGGAGAACATGCTGAATTTCTGCATGAACTTCCTGTTGCTGAGCAGGAAGTCTTTTAATTCGGAATAGGAATTAAATGTTTTCAGGTCGCTCTTTCCCATTTCTTCTGAATATATGGCTGGGCTGAACAAGAAGAAGAACGTCAACAATGCCGCAGCCAAAATAATTGATCCCTTCAGATGAAAATTTTTCATCGAAACAAACACCCCTTTTCAATTTGTATATAAAATAGACGAATGGAACACCCAATTTGTTCCTGCAAATTGCCCGTGCAGGAAAAATTGTAGAGAATATTAAAAAGGAAAACAAAGAAATAATTAACGCTCTTAAATCGCCTTAAAACGGATCAGCAGCCTGCTAAAAGGCGGAGGACGCCTTTTTCTAAGAGATATTGTTTATCCATCCGATGTAGAGGATTACAGCCTTTATTTTGACACTTTAATAGGCAATATGAAGCAATATGCCGGTGACAGGCCGGCCAGGGATTTGGAAGTTCATATAAAAGATAAATATTCAACCCTTGACTGGATTATGGAAGGACTCCTTCAAAAGGCTGGATTCAGCATTGAAAAAAAACAATACCGGGAAGAATACATAGCAGTTTATCTGTGCAGCAAGGTTTGAGGCAAAAAACTAAGTTAGATACCCCCTGGCCAGGGCGATCAGAAAGTCAGTCCTTAGTTTAAGGCTCGGTATATCAATCCTTTCATTTCTGCCATGGATAGTCTCTTTAACGCTCTGGTCATATCCGTCAGCCATGTGTCCAATTCCATACGATGGTATCCCGGCCAGCCGGAGATATCTGGAGTCCGTGGCGCCCGGGGAGATATAGGGAAGGCAGATTACTCCCGCTCCGGCGGCTTCCCTGGTTGTTTTCTCGATAAGCCGGTAATATTCCGTTTCCGATGTTGAAAAAGTAGGCTGGTGATAGTTAAAAACGTCGATTTCGATTTCCCTGCTTACAAATTTGCGCAGTTCGTCCCGTACATATTCCAGGTTCTGGCCGGGCAAAACCCTTATATCAACTTCCGCCTGGCACAGGCTGGGAACGATATTGATCTTTTCACCGCCTGAGATCATATTTGGGGAAACGGTCATCCTGGTCATTGACCTTAAAGTTTCCGACAGGTTCTTGTCTCCGAGGGAACTGATTATTTTATCCGCATTTTCCGGGCTAAGCGATGCTCCGAAGCCTTTTATTTTTGATAATTCCGTCAGCAGGCGCTTAACTTCAGGGATAAGAACTATCTCTGGCTTATAGCCGGAAAGAGCTTTAATTGAGGAAACCATTTTGACCAGCGCGTTCTCCCCCAGAGTTGGAATGGAACCGTGACATGCTTTTCCTCTTGAAATTAATCTGCTCCAGGCAGTGCCCTTTTCTCCAACCTGGATAAAGAAAACAGTGTTTGATCCTAACTGCACCGGTTCCTCTGCGCCTTCATTGATGGCGAAATCGCTGCGCAGCTTTTCAGGATACCGGTCAAGAAGCATTTTTACACCAAAGCCGCCCCCTTTTTCCTCGTCGGCAGTGGCTGCAAAAATCAGCGTTCCGTTAAGGGGCGTTTTGTTTTGTGCCAGATTAAGCATTGCGCTTGCCTGGGCAGCAGTGAGTCCCTTGCAGTCCAAGGCGCCGCGCCCGTGGACCGTATTGTCGTAAATACTGCCTGAAAAAGGGTCGTCGTCCCAGTCATCACCGGCCGGGACTACATCCGTATGGGATAAAAAAAGAAGTCTTCTGCCGCCTTCACCAAGGCGGGCGATAAAGTTGCCGCGTCCTTTTTCGGATTCAATGATCTCATTTGGAATACCTGCAGAATCAAAAATTTGTTTGAGATAAACGGCTGCAGCCGTCTCATTTCCAGGCGGGTTAACCGTATTTATTTTGATTAGGTCGGAAAGAATTTGTTCGGGTTTCAATTTTAGGACCTCCTTATCCTTTAAAGGCGCCTGCGGGGTAATGGATAAAGTTGAAGACAGATGATAAAGCGCCGCCTGCATTGATAAGTAATAGATCATCCGCCAGTTGACGTATTCTACCAGATAACCCCCCCCAGGGCCGGACCAATCGCCGGGGCGAAGAAGTAGAATTATTGAACTCCAGCCGGTATGCCTTTATGACGCCTGATTTTTTATATCAAAAATAATTTGCCGTGTCAATTAAACGGTTTGAAAGGGTACATAAAGCAGTTGCTTTTTTATGAAGCGGCTGGACTATATATTTTTTAAGACAAACCGATAACTATTTTAAGAACAGGATAGATCCCCATGCTGCTAATGCAGCGCAATCATTAAGATGAGAATTCATTGGATTTAATTCAACGGGTATTTTTAATAAAAGGTAATAGGAGTTGTTTAATATGA
This sequence comes from Desulfotomaculum sp., assembly GCA_003513005.1. Taxonomy (NCBI): domain Bacteria; kingdom Bacillati; phylum Bacillota; class Clostridia; order Eubacteriales; family Desulfotomaculaceae; genus Desulfotomaculum; species Desulfotomaculum sp. The sequence goes on along the minus strand of DOTD01000080.1, from coordinate 9,384 downwards.
AAGCAAGAAAAAGAAAGACGGGTCTCGGCATACTGCCCAGCGTTCCCTGGGATACACATTTTTGTGCCTTTTACAAAACGAAACAAGACTTGGCGGATATTTTGATTCCCTATTTTACAGCCGGTTTGCAGAGTAATGAATATTGCATTTTGGTCACTTCCGGATTGCTTGATGCAAAAGAGGCTGAAACGTTAATTGGGGAGAGCATTCCTGATCTCAAATATTATCTGGAAAGAAAACAGATAGAAATTGTTTCTTATCTGGATTGGTATTTTGTTGATGATATTTTTAACCTTGAAAAGGCAATGGAGGTCCTGAATAAAAGACATAATCAAGCCCTGGCTTTAGGATTTGAAGGGTTAAGGATAGCCGGTGACATGTCCTGGTTAAGCAGTAAGCAAATCAAAGATCTTTGCAGTTATGAAAAAGATTCTAATAAAGATATCCTTAAAAATAAGATTCTTGCAGTATGTACTTATTCTTTAGATCATTGTCAGGTGAATCAAGCGTTAGACATAATAGTTAACTACCGGTATGCCTTAGTTAGACGCGATGGCTGCTGGGAGAAAGTCGAAAACTTTGAATACAGGAGAATGGACAAAAAATTACGTAAAGGTGTAGTTCGTTACTACGCAGAGCGCAGACGCGCCGAAGCTATTTTTAAGAATCTCTTTAACAATTTGCCGATGAGTATTTATCTGATCAAAGATGGGAAATTTGGTTTTATCAACCCGGTTCTTTTAAGGGAAACGGGTTACCAGGAGAGTGAACTGCTGGGTTCTAACGCTTTGAATCTGGTTTATCCTAAAGACAGGAAAGCGGTAAGGGAAAAGGCAATCAAGATACTAAAGGGAGAGAGTGTTTTCCCATACAAATACCGGTATATGACTAAAAACGGAGAGTTAAGATGGAGAGCAGAGACAGTTGCCGCCGTCTATTGCAAGGGGACAAGAATTATGCTCTGTACATCCATGGATATTACAGAAGTAAAAGAAATAGGGGAGCAGTTGGAATATTTGAGTTTACACGACTCCCTCACCGGTCTTTATAATCGCGCCTATTTTGAAGAAGAGATGCTCCGTTTTGGTGAAAGCAGGTTTTCCTCCATAGGAATAATTGCGTGTGATATAGACGGACTTAAGTTTATAAACGATAAGCTTGGACACAGTTATGGAGATAATATTCTTACTGCGGCTTCTCAAATGATTAAAAACGCTTTTAGGGCCGGGGACGTTGTGGCCAGGGTAGGGGGGGACGAATTTGCCGTCCTGCTTCCAAACTGCAGCGATGAAACTGTTAGATCCGCTTGTTCCAGGATCAAAAATAATATTGAGATTTATAACGAAAAAAATGTTCAACTTCCTTTAAGTATTTCCATGGGTTTTTCTGTTGGGAAGAGTAACTCCGGCGATCTCCGCAATCTTTTCAGGGAAGCGGAAAACAACATGGGCAGGGAAAAGCTTCACCGAAGCAGAAGCGCCCGAAGCTCAATTGTACAGGCGCTGATGAAGACATTGGAAGTAAGGGATTTTATTACCGAGGATCACGCCAAGAGAATGGAAGATCTCGTTACAGGTCTTGCAGAGATTGTTTCAATGCCTGACAATCAGATTACCGATCTGCGGCTTTTAGCCCAGTTTCACGATATAGGCAAGGTCGGCATATCCGACAGCATACTTTTTAAGCCCGGTCCGCTAACGGAAGAAGAGATTAAATCTATGAGACAGCATACCGAAATAGGCCATCAGATAGCTCTGTCTCTGCCGGAACTGGTACCGATAGCAGATTGGATACTAAAACACCACGAGTGGTGGAACGGCAAAGGTTACCCGCTGGGTCTTGCAGGGCAGGAAATTCCTGTTGAATGCCGCATACTGTCAGTTGTTGACGCTTATGACGCAATGACTAACGACCGGCCGTACAGGAAGGCGCTGCGTAAAGAGGATGCGTTAATGGAGCTTAGAAGATATGCCGGTATTCAATTTGATCCGATAGTGGTTGACTGTTTTCAAAGGCTTGTTGAGAATTAACGAAGCAGGGATCATTACCTTTTATGCGGACTTTTTTAATGAATTCTCAGATCAAGAATCCGAAGTTCCTTGATCTGGCTGCTTAAATCGACTCCTGTTTCAATGTTAACAGTCAGATTGCCATTCCTAATGTTTTCCTTTAATTCAGGGTATTCCGCGAAGAGAACCTGCAGGACATTTTAAACCTGGACAGGCGAATCTTTTGTATTCTGTCCAGGGTTCCCGGGTCTATATTATTTTCAATTACTTTTCCTACAATGGAGGCTGCTCTTTTTACGGAGGCTGCTCTTTTTACCATTGACGGTGAGCAGTTATACGATAAAAATGATTCCAGCGCAAAAGAAATTAAGCCTGCAAGAAGATGAGTTGCTCCGCTCATTAGTCCCCCATAATTTATGACTTTTTAACTATTATGCCGGTTATGATTGTGGAAATCGCAACGGTTGCAAATACTGTTATGGCGGCGTCAATGAACAATATATTTGTTATATTTATAATTGGGTTATAAATATAGACCAAAATAACAATAACTATGGCAACCCAGTGACTGGTACAGTAAGTGCAGCTCAACAGCGCTCCGAACCATTTGCTGCGTTTATAAGCCCAATCGCGCAAAAAAGAAAAGGGGCTGCCTCTTGTTAATGTAATAGATATAGATGAGACACACATTGAGATTATAATCAGGTTAAAAATCTTCTCAGCCAATGCAGTTCATCCCCTTACCGCCTGTCTTCCATCATCAGCAAACTTTCCTACTACAGTAAACCGGCGCAAGTCGTGACCGCCGGTTAAAATCACCTTACCGCATCTAAGCCAGGAATGAGCCACAAGACTCTGCTCATTCTTGCCCACTCCGAGATAAAGCGTATTGGCTATTCCGTATTGTCTGAGCATGATTTTACCGGTTATCGCCTGTACCAAGCACTTGCTTTCCCATGGAGTAAAGCGGCTCACTGATTCAACTATCCAGCCAATCCGCCTGGCTGCTTTTAGTCTAATAACATCTTCATTATCCGGCGATTCCTGCATATGTTTGCCGAGAGCAGGCGCCAGCCAGCGGAACGGCAGCGCTAAAATAATCAAACGCACCATTCCTGTCAAAAAAAAGGCCTCTGTAAACAATCCCTTTTCCCGCCATGGCAAAGCACAGAATTTAATAATGTTTTTTAGCAAAACAAACAAGTCCTTTTTGTAATTATGAAGGAACGTCATACTGAGGGCAGCGCCTCGTTTTCGTATAAACAAGCTAACGCATGAAATCTGCCGTCCCTGTTTTGCATTAAAGATTGGTAGTTGCCTCGTTCTACGATCTGCCCGTGCTCCAGCACAAGGATATTGTCGGCGTTCCTGATTGTGGATAAGCGATGAGCAATAACCAGGATCGTCATCTTGCCCCGCAGGTTTTCAATAGCTTGTTGAATACGCTTTTCGTTTTCAGTATCCAGGGAACTAGTGGCTTCGTCCAAAATCAGGACAGAGGGTTTCTTTAAAAGCGCTCTTGCCAGCACAACTCGCTGACGCTCTCCGCCGGACAGGCGTACTCCTCTGTCGCCTACAACCGTATCAAGGCCGTCGGGAAGACTGCTGATAAAGGAATCAACCGCAGCTAACCGTAAGGCTTCCCAAATTCTTTCTTCTGAAACATCCGGACAGACCCAGTGCATATTTTCCCTGATACTGGCATTAAATAAAAGAGCGTCCTGGGGAACATAGCCGATGGAATTTCTCCAGGGGAGTAAATTTTCCATCAGTGGTTCATCGTCTATTAAAATATCTCCCTTGCTCGACTTCAGCAGTCCGATCAACAGATCAACAATAGTACTCTTGCCAGCCCCGGAAACACCGACAAAAGCGGTAGTCGTACCTGCAGGAAGGATAAAATCCAGATCTTTAACGGCGTAGCCGGAACGGTTTGAATTATAAGCAAATGAAACATCACGAAACATAACTCCGTGATTCAGTTCTATCTTTTTTGATGTTCCGCCAGGCGGAAGGTTCTCTCTGGCGGCAAGACATTCATCTTCTAATTCCTTAGAAGCATGAAAAGCGGGCAGCATAATGTTTATGTTCTGCAGCCCCATTTGGAAAGAAGAGAGTTTTGGCCAGAGACGGGCCGCAATAACTGAGATTATGATGAAATCCTGGGGATTCAGCTTAAATATTTCAACAGCGCTAAACAAGAAAAGGCTTATAAAAACGGCTGCGCCTACTTTGTAGATCATGTCTGTCCTGGTTTGCAAATTATTGAACCTGGTCAGGTTCTTCTTCATCATTTCACGTGTTCTGATAAAGTTTTCGACCTGAGCAGCCTCAACACCATAGCTCTTGATTTCTTTTAAACCGTTTAAATGTTCTGTAAGATCAAACAGCAGGTTACTGTTTAAACTTGTAATCACCTCTCCCAACCTGCGGGAATCATTGGCAAAAGTCTGTAAAAACACAAACAATAATAAAGCGCTGATCAGCACCATTAAAGTAAGACCAGGCGCGATCATAAAAGCTATAGTAATTTGGATTAAAGAAATTATAGAAGTAGTTACCAGCTGTAAGAAATAATTCACACCGTAATAAACGCGCTCGAGCTCGGTAATGATGACATTTGTAATATCCGATTTCGTCTTTGATATTAACAGCTGCCATTCGGCGTATGCCACTGCTTTAAAGAGCCTGACGGATAAGGCGACAGCAAACGACTGCTGAATTTCGAACTTAATTATGGACTGAAGCCGCTGCAGCCAGCTCTGGCCAAAATTAAGGCTTATATATAACAGAAGCACCATTGTCAGGTTTAACGGCAAACCTATATTCTGAAAAAAATTATTCAGCAAAGAAGATAATCCGCTGCTTACTTCTATACCCGGAATGACGCCGGCCACCGTTAATAATGGTATAATCATTAAAACGCTTATACCTTCCATCATTCCAAGCGAAATCATCAGTATAAAATTAACCACGAACTTGATCCGCGATAGATTATATAACTCCCTGACATAAACGTAAATCAAAGCCATAATACTGATTCCTCGTTAACTCATGAATAAAAAAGCGGTTCGAGCTTAGCGCATGGTACTAGAAGATTATAATATCAATCTAGTAATTGCCATTATATCAGCTAAGCTAGAACCTGCAGTTACGCACGATGTACAGTAAACGAAACAATATATTGAGCTGAATTAACCAGCTCAATCAGCTAATAACTTGTAGTGTGTGTGGTCCTTGTGGCCCATTTGATCCATGCGGTAAATTTGGTAAATGTGGTCCATTTAGTCCGTGTGCTTGATAATTTTCTGTCGTTTTAGTTGAGATCTCGATTACTGTCGGTTCGGACCAGACCTTTTTCAAAGGAAGCACTTCCTTCCCCTACCTTTTATATAATAGAAACTATAATATTTCTCAATATGTGAATATAAGTCATTATAAATTCTTTTTGCCGGCTAATCAATATCTATAAGTCCCCGGTCATAAAGTTTGTTTACGAATGACAACACATCACGCCGGCAGATTGTTTCTTCCACAGTGTATTCTTTTACAAGAACATCCACTATTTCTTTTATTGTGTGAGGCGCTGCTAATAATTCCCATATTTGACTGCCGATAGCATTTAAACCATAATAGCTGCCTTTATCAATGTTCAACATGACTTTTTCTCCATCCAAATCGGCGGCCACAAGCCCTGCAGCCTGGGTTACAACGGTAACTTCACTGATTTCCTTTTTTGTTTCCATAATTATCCCTTTCTATAAGGCTTGCATTATCAGATCCTGTTTTCTGACCAGCGACTCTAGATCCTGTAAAACAAGGTTAACCTGTTCTTCAACTGAGATTACCCCTGCCGGTCTGGTCAGACGAGAAACAGAAACCTGTCTTGCTATTGCAACACATTGATTAAAATGCGCCGCTTTCAATCCCAACCCGTCTATTAACCATGGCCGATACGTATGGCTCATCAGCACTGCCAGCTTGTCAATACTTGCAAGCGGGCTGATAGCTGCGCTGCAGTCTTTTTCAACTTCCAGTTCATATACCGCGCCAAGCGGCGCAGGTGATTGCCAATATCCTTTCAGCGCAGGCACTGCAAACTTATCTGCAATATTATTGGAATAAAACGGTGTCAGGTTGGCAATGTCGACATCCATGGTTTCTGCGCTATCGCGCCATAGTTTTTGTTGAGGATAGGCTGGATGTACCCAGGGGGTACCTTCATTGTCCAATGTTACCGCTGCAACATCATCTGTTAAAAAAGAATAACCTCTTTTTCTGAAGGCAGTTAACAAAGTTGATTTGCCGGCGCCTGAAATTCCGGTAAAGATAACACAGTATCCATTGATAATTATAGCGCTGCCGTGAATGGGTAGAATTCCACGCTGCATCATCAGCGCGCCAAATGTAGTGCCCAGAAGAAAAAGCCTTACTGAACTTTCTTCCGATTTCTCCGCAGTTTCCACAACGATATTGTTTCCATTAGTTACATAATAACAAGCCACCCCGGGGATATGTAGTAATAACTTGTTTTTTTCAGCTTTATAACTCTCAAATCTGTCAAAGTCAACTGCGAAGCTATCCGGCGCCTGACCTAATCTGATCGTGACCTCCGGCATTCCGGGCAGATCAACCGCCACCAATTCCGGCAGCAAAATATCAGATGAGATATGCAGTCCAAAAACACTATAATGGTAACTTACGCTTCTTTTTTTTCTGTTAAACACAATTTTGCTCATTGTTGAACCCAACTTTTACACTGTGAATTTTAAAAAGCTTTAAAAGTATTATCGGCTAGTTCAATCATGTTATAAATACTTGTCTCTCCAATTTTTATTCCATTTTATATTTGTCCTTGGAATAGCTGTAGGCGTCGGAATGATATTCCATGTCTCTCTGTGTATAAAAACTCCAGTATAATATAAATAAAGATTTTACTTATATTAACATAAATAAATATTTTATTCCAGACATTTTTCCGGCTTAATTAGAAAATTTACATAGATTTAACAAATAAAAAAACAAAAAACACCCTCGTCTTGGTACAATAGGACTTGACGAAGAACATTCTAAAATGGCAAAAGGATGCCCATATGGTAATTCATGGTATATATAAAAATTTCGTTTTAATACTTAATAAAAACTATCATCTAAACGAATTATTTATAAAGAAGACTTGCTGTTCATGAGAGGTTTCTCCAAATACTTACAAATTCATATTGTAATAGTCCCCAAGATTATTTATAATACCAAAGAAAGGTATTTTTTGTTACGACATTTGCTAGTAATGCACCAACAAGAAGGTATGAACCGGCAATATTCTTGTTCCGATCTAAATATTTGGCGAATAAGGAGGCACTATATTGAGCGATCGGGATCTCTCAAATAATTCTGATGATCAATTAACTGATTTAAGAGCCATATTGAAGGTTATTAGAAAATACTTCATACTTATCACTATTTTTACTCTGCTTTTTGCAGGCGCCGGCTATTATTACAGTTTTTATATCTTAAAACCATACTATAACGCAAAAACTTTATTACTGGTAACCCAGGCAACCGACACGGTGAAGTCACAATCCAGCCGGGAAGACAACCTGAATTCCATTATCAACTATGTCAACCGGACACCAATCTTGACAATGAATACTTATGTCGGTGTAATCAAGAGCGAAGCGTTAATGACGAGAGTTATTAGAAAAATGGATTTGCTTAAGATGGGTTACACACCCCGCTATCTGGCCAGTCAGATCAGTACGACAGTGACAAAGGATTCCTACCTAATCGAAGTAACTGTCAATAACAGTAATCCTGATTTAGCGGTCAAAATAGCCAATACTCTAAGCCGTGAACTCATAGCCATGATGACGGAAAGGAACAAGGATTTAATAGACCGTTCCGTCAAGTATCTACAAGACCAGGCGGAAGCAATCAAAGAAGAACTTCAGAAAACTATAAGTCCATCGGAGAAAGATCGTCTTAATAATATCCTGGCTCTTTTATCCGAGGGAATTACAAATGCTCAAATTGCCCGCAACCTTGATTTTGGGGGAGCCAACCTGGTTGTAGTTTCCCCCGCCATGGGTCCTTATTTAGTTATACCCGAAAGGATAAAAATCATAATTGTGGCATTGATTCTTGGATTAATGGTTTCTATGGGTATATCTTTTATCATCGAATTAATGAAAGATACAGAGAAACCAGAGAAACCAGGAAAGACAAAAAAAGAAAGAGAAGGTTAGCGACGAATAAAAATTTTAGTCTCAGATATATGCTTTTTTGGATAATCACATCCGGCAAGATTATAAACATCTGGAAAGACTTCAATTAGGAAAAAAGTAGGGTGTTTATTTTGAAAAACTACACCAGAATTATTTTACTCGTATTGTTTGACGCATTACTGTTGAATATAGCGCTGGCTATAGCGGTTATCCTGCGGTCCAGCAACGGCTACGAAACTGCCCTGCAGCAATTAATGGCCTATTTTAAGCTCGCCCCTGTCATTATAATAGCGTTTCTGCCAGTTTTTTATTTTTTTAAGCTATATAACCGGGTCTGGGCCTATGCAAGCCTGGGAGAGATGATGGCTATTATCCAGGCAGTCACCTGGGGAAGTTTGGGCACTGTAATTGTTACCTATTTCTTTTTTTCGCCTATACCAAGATTTATCGTTATTGTGCATTGGGCTTATGCCATCCTGCTGGTGGGAGGGTCCAGGATGGTTCTGCGCATTAATTATGAACGCCAGAAGAGCAGTAAAACCATACCCAGCAAGCGGACCTTGATCATCGGCGCAGGTGACGCCGGAGCGATGGTAGTAAGAGAAATGAAAACTCGCAACAGTGATATCCTTCCGGTGGGATTTATAGATGATGATAGTAATAAACACAATTTAACAATAATGGGTCTGCCTGTTTTGGGTAAAAGGGAGCAGATTCCAGATATCGTCAGGAAATATAAAATTGAGTTGATCGTTATCGCTATGCCTTCAGTAGGCGCTTCCGCAGTACGCGATATCGTGGAGATATGCCGCAGCACAAAAGCTGAGCTGAAAATCTTGCCAGGCGTGTACCAGATTATCGAAGGACAGGTATCGGTAAGCAGCCTCAGGCCTGTACAACTGGAGGATCTTTTAAGGCGGGAGCCAGTTCAGGTTGATCTGAAGGAAATAGCCGGATACCTTAAAAAAGAGACAATACTTATCACCGGCGCCGGAGGTTCCATCGGCTCCGAGTTATGCAGGCAGGTTGCAACCTTCGGCCCAAGCAAGCTTATACTTTTGGGCCATGGCGAAAACAGCATCCATAAAATATGGATTGAATTACATTTTGGACATTTCATCGGAAGAGCGGCGGGGAGGGGAAGAGGGTAGACC
>DOTD01000079.1 GCA_003513005.1 Desulfotomaculum sp. | reverse complement strand
CCCCTGGCTGCTGCTGCCGCCGTATCGCTAGTAGGTCGCACCCCGTGCGGGTGCGTGGATTGAAACCAAGCCCCTGGAATACCTTGCCATAAACTGTATCGTCGCACCCCGTGCGGGTGCGTGGATTGAAACGGATATCGTGATTGCGATTGATATATTCGGAAAGAGTCGCACCCCGTGCGGGTGCGTGGATTGAAACTTGTTCAGCTGCAGAAACTTGGCACTGCTGCTGAGTCGCACCCCGTGCGGGTGCGTGGATTGAAACAGGGGTGCGGGCAGAAGAAAGCTATGGCAGAAAGTCGCACCCCGTGCGGGTGCGTGGATTGAAACCGTTGCCTGCTCCGGTAACGGTTTCGCCAACGGTGTCGCACCCCGTGCGGGTGCGTGGATTGAAACCCTTATTTGGTACCGCTATTGCAGTTATAACCGGGCGTCGCACCCCGTGCGGGTGCGTGGATTGAAACACTTTCACTATCAAAATAGATTCGGACACGTGGTCGCACCCCGTGCGGGTGCGTGGATTGAAACACCTAAAGCTTTTAAACTAGTAGCGTAGTAGTTTGTCGCACCCCGTGCGGGTGCGTGGATTGAAACCTTGCAAAGTCCTACATACGCCCCGAATATCTCCAGTCGCACCCCGTGCGGGTGCGTGGATTGAAACGTTATCTGCACATCCTCTTTGTTCTTGATGTGCGTCGCACCCCGTGCGGGTGCGTGGATTGAAACACTGGTCATCGGCGGCCTCCTTTGGCTGCCAGAGTCGCACCCCGTGCGGGTGCGTGGATTGAAACAGGCTCTCCGGGTGCAGTTGTCGATGCTTTTTGTCGCACCCCGTGCGGGTGCGTGGATTGAAACCGAAAGAGAACTTGCCGTTACAAAAGAACAGGAAGTCGCACCCCGTGCGGGTGCGTGGATTGAAACTATGGGTGTAGGTACAATTAACGACTTTTTCTTGTTAATGGCAAGCGCCCGTCTGCCCCGTTTTAAGTCTTGTAAGCGGTCTTCTCAGAAAGTCTCATGTTCCTGCCTGATACTCCTGGGCGGCCTTTCATAAATGCCGATGACAGGCTTACGTATAAAAAATTGTTTGTAAAAAATGGTTGCTTAAAAATTATATAAGTTATATTATGAAAATGCGGACACTAATTGAGTATCATTAGTTTACCTATAATATCCCATTTATTAAATCATTACAGATATTGCTGTCTAACAATCAAAGCACAGAACATATCCGCACATTTTCTAACCAATTAAAAAAAATGGGAGGAAGGCCGCATGAAAAAGAAAGTGGCTGTTGTGTTAATAGCAGCGCTTTTTTGCGCCGCAAGCTACCTGGTGTATTCATATTTCATTAAAGAGAAAGAGCTGCCCGGCCTGCAGGCTACCGGGACCATCGAAGTGACACAAGTGGAACTTCGGGCTAAACTATCCGGCACACTGCGGGATTTTATAATTACCGAAGGCGAGCGGGTGAAAAAAGACCAGCTTGTGGCAGTAATTAATAGAAATGATTTAATTGCCCAGAAAGAAAGAGACGCCCTGGGTGTTTTAGAGGCCCAGGCGCAGCTGGACGATCTGACTTCCGGGGCAAGGGAGCAGGAAATCAAGGAAGCTGAAATTGCCGTCGATACCGCCCAGACAAACTATGACCAGGCTGGCAGGGATTACGAAAGAGTAATGGCCCTATACCAGCAAAAAGTGATTCCCGAGTCGGAAATGGAAAAATCGGAAACAGCTTATAAGCAAGCCCAAAACCAGCTTGATACCGCCAAGAACAGGCTGAGCCTCTTATTATCCGGCAACCGTCCGGATAAGATTAAAACCGCCCGGGCGGAGCTGGAGCGAAGCAAAGCTATCTTAAAAGCATCCGGGGCGCTGGTGGAAGACACCAAAATCATCACCCCGATTAACGGCACGGTACTTTCCAAAAATGTCGAAAATGGCGAAATGGTTCAAACCGGAGCCTCTGTAGCGACCATTGCCGACCTGAACAACATGTGGATCAAAGTTTACATCCCCACGGACGACCTGCCCAAAATTAAACTGGGACAGCAGGTAATCTTTACGGTAAGCGGGGGTTCCGTAAAATATACGGGGCAAATTGAAGAAATAGCCTCCCAGGGGGAATTTACTCCAAAAACAATTCAAACCAAGAAAGAACGTACCAATATCGTTTACGCCGTAAAAATAAGAATAAAGAATGAAAACGGCGTTTTAAAGCCCGGCATGCCCGCGGATGTAACGATTTTGTAAGGAGCGCTAAAGGGAGAGTGAAAGCGTGATTGAAGCCCGCCAGTTAACCAAAATGTTCGGTCTCCTTGCGGCGGTAAACAACGTTTCAATAGAAGTCAGGCAAGGGGATATTTTTGGCCTGGTCGGACCTGACGGCGCCGGCAAAACAACCCTGCTCCGGATGCTCTGCGGACTGATCACCCCCACCAGCGGCGCCGTTGCTTTATTTGGCGGCGGGCAAAAAAATAACCGTAAGTCTGCCGGAGTATTTGGTTATATGCCCCAGCGTTTCAGCCTTTACGGAGATCTGACAGTCTGGGAAAATATCCATTTCTTTGGTTCCCTGTATGATCTAAGCACAAAAACAATCCGCGAGCGGGCTGATGAAATCTTAGAAATGACTGACTTAATTGAATTTAAGTCTCGTTTAGCCGACAACCTTTCCGGAGGAATGAAGCAAAAGCTTGCTCTTACCTGCGCTCTGGTGGCCAGGCCAAGTTTGATGATTCTGGATGAGCCGACCTTTGGAGTAGATCCCCAATCCCGCAAAGAATTCTGGAAAATATTGTATCGGCTGAATAGAGACGGTGTGACTCTTCTTGTTTCAACTCCCTACATGGATGAGGCGGAACTCTGCAAAAAAGTGGCCCTCATGGACGGGGGGAAGATTGCGGCGGCAGGCGCCCCGGATTTCCTAAAAAGCCAGATTCCGCAAAAAATCTTGGAAATCAAGGCGGACGTCAAAGATCTTGATTTTCTTGAAAATCTCCCGGAAGTGGTGGAGGCCAATGTTTACGGCGACAGGTGCCACGTGTCCGTAAACGATACTGAAAGGGCAAAAGCCGGAATAACCAGCCTGCTTTCCGAAAAAGGAATTCACATTATCAGTTTTGAAGAAATCACTCCTTCCATGGAAGACGTTTTTGTATCCCTTACCGGGAAAGAGGCGGTTTAAATGGAATACGTCGTGACCACCCGCGAACTGACCCGTGTTTTTGGTTCCTTCGTTGCCGTCAATAAGATATCAATGAACATCAAGCAGGGGGAAATATATGGCTTCCTCGGACCGAACGGCTCGGGAAAATCGACTACAATCCGGATGCTGTGCGGCATCCTGGAGCCCACCTCCGGCTCCGGTACCGTGCTTGGCTACGACCTAGCCAGGGAAGCGGAGAAGATTAAGCGCAAAATCGGCTACATGTCGCAGAAGTTCAGCCTCTATGATGACCTGACGGTTTATGAGAACCTGGACTTTTATGCGGGTGTCTACGATATTCCGCGCCGCGAGCGCAAAAAAAGAATCCCCGAAATGATCGAAATGGCTATGTTAAAAGGCAGGGAGGACGAGATGGTGGTCAACTTGAGCAGCGGGTGGAAACAGCGCCTGGCGCTGGGATGCACCATTATTTCCCGACCGTCCATATTATTTCTAGACGAGCCTACCAGCGGCATCAGCCCCACCAGCAGGCGCCAATTTTTTAAAATCATCCAGAAAATGGCCGGCGAAGGCACAACCGTCATGGTGACCACTCATTTCATGGATGAAGCCGAGCATTGCTATCGCATCGCTTTTATCGCTGAAGGAAACCTTATCGCGGATGACACGCCGGAAAATCTGAAAAATAACGTTATCCAGGGGTGTCTGGTGGAAATCAGCCTTCCCGACGCCCTGTACAAAGTTGATGATCTGGAAAAGCTCCCTTATGTAAAAGAGTGCTCTATCCACGGTCCCCTTCTGCATGTGCTGCTGGAATCCCAAAACCGCATCGAAGAATTGGACCGGTACACCGGAGTTAAAGCGAAAATCATTAAACCTTCCCTGGAAGATGTTTTTATCTTCCTGGCCAAACAGAAAAAAGGCGGGTGACCTGGATGAACAAAATCTTAGCTATTATGAAAAAAGAAGTGCTGCAAATGATGCGTGACCGGCTGACCCTGGCCATGGTCTTCGCGCTGCCGATGATCCAGCTGCTTTTATTTGGTTTTGCCATTCAAACCGAGGTCAAACACATCCCCACCGCTGTTTTTGACCAGTCTATGTCTGCCGAGAGCAGGGACCTGCTGGATGCCTTCAGATCTTCCGGCTATTTTGACATAACTTACAACGCGGGAGGTTATACTGAAATAACCAGCCTGATTGACAGCGGCAAGGCCAGAGTCGGCATAATCTTTCCGCCGGATTTCAAAGAGAAATTAAAGAAGGGGGAGACAGCAGCGGTCCAGGTTCTGGTGGACGCCACCGACAGCATGGTTTCGGCCACGGCTATCGCCACAGCCAATTCTATCGGTCTGTTAAAATCACAAAGAATTATCATCCAGAAAGCCCAGATTCAAAACATACCTTACGATATCAGGGTGCGGCCATGGTACAACCCGGACGGCATTACTGCTTACTACATGGTCCCGGCTATACTTGGGATCATTGTGACTATGACTATGGTCATCATGACCTCCGCAGCTATTGTCAGGGAACGGGAAAGAGGCACCCTGGAACAGCTCATGGTTGCTCCGATCCGGTCCTTCGAACTTATGATCGGCAAAATCATCCCCTATATAGCGCTAGGCTACATTCAAGTTACTGTCGCCCTGCTGGTCGGCGTTACCGTATTCGGCGTGCCCATCCGGGGCAGTCTGATGGAGTTATACGAGCTGACTCTTTTTTTTATCACCGCTTCTCTTGGTGTGGGCATATTGATCTCCAATATTGCCAAAAACCAGATGCAGGCCTTCCAGATGTCTTTCTTTTTCATGCTGCCAAGTATTCTTTTATCCGGCTTTATGTTTCCCAGAGAGGCCATGCCGGTTATAATCCAGTATATAGGAAACTTTATCCCCCTCACTTATTATTTAATAATTATCCGGGGAATCGTCCTGAAGGGAATCGGTTTTTTCTACCTGGTTCCCCAAGTCGCGGCGCTGCTGATTTTTTCCGTAGTATTGACCACAATCAGTATTTTAAAGTTTAAGAAGAAAATTGCTTGAGCAGGCAGGTATGAAAAATGGAAACAGATTATAAAAAGAGAATAACCGGGGCTTGCAAAGAACTGGCCGCAGTGCGCGGTTTTTCGAGGGTAACAGTGGACGAACTGGCGGCGCACATGGGTATGAGCAAAAGGACAATCTACCGCCACTTCAAGAACAAGGAAGATATCGTTCACTCTGTAATAACAGACTTTTTATCTATTATGGAACAAAAAGTGCGCCAGGCCCTTTCTTCTTCAGACGATCCCGTTGAGAAGATTGCCGGCGTAATCAGAGTTGTTACTGAAAATGTTAAGTTGTTCCAGCCTCTGGCCTTGTATGATCTGCAAAAATATTACCCTCATCTATGGGATAAAGTTGAACAATTCCGGGCGGAAAAAATCCAGCAAAATTTTGAAAGCCTGCTGTTAAACAACGAAAAGGGATATTTCCGGAAGGTCAACCCCAAAATTTTTACCACTGCCTTGATGGTCGGCATCAGATCCGTGATTAATCCTGTTTTCATTATGGAAAACAACCTGTCCCTGGAAGAAAGCATTAATTCGCTTTTTAATATATATTTATATGGAGTTGTAGAAGATACCGGGCGCCACTGATACAGTGGTGAATGAAGAGGCGTCAAGCAATGAATAAAGGCGCCATCATTGAGCAGGGTAATCACGAGGAACTTCTGGCTGAAGGCGGCTTTTACGCCGAACTCTACAACAGCCAGTTTACCGGCCGGCAACTGGCTGTGGGATCAGGCTTCCACTTCGTTAAATCATTTGTTAGCATACACAAGACATTTCTTATATACTACCAGGGGAAGCAAAAAGAAATATTCTCCTGCTTCTCCCTGCTTTTCATAAATTCTGGGACAGGTTGCTACATGTTATATTTAAAAAATATGGTAACTATAACTACAGAGATGAGTATTAAAGATTTCTGAAAACATTAAATAACGAATTCGCCCAATATTTGGAGATTCCTCTTTCGGTGCGAGAGGTAGGCGATCATGTTGCGTTTCATGTGGGAGTTAACGTCCCTCAAGGTCTTTCGGATCAGATTCTCATTACCGGAAAGGACGACAATGATCCATTCCTGGACCAGGGGCCGCGTGTGGC
>DOTD01000078.1 GCA_003513005.1 Desulfotomaculum sp. | reverse complement strand
AATTCCTATTGGATTATTGGATTTATTGGATTATTGGATATTGGAAATTCCTATTGGAATTATTGGAATTATTGGATCTGTATGTATTTTGCGTGTTCTTGTTTTCTGTCCAATTTTTTAATTTTTTGTTCAAGTCTACCAAAGAACGCTTCAAGATTTGGCACATTGGGAATTGTGCTTTTCTTTGCTTTTTGGAAAAGTTTAATCTGGCTTAAAATATCTTTTGGAGTATTATTGAGCGGGGTAGCTGTAACTAGCGCTATTCTTTTGCCGCGGCAAATTTGAGCAAGTTTTTCGTAGGTGATATTTGATTCTGTTCTGAAACGATGCGCTTCGTCAACAAAAATATTCTTGTATTTTTCCGTGCCGCGTCGAATAAGATGTTCCAATTTGCCGAGAGATTCAAAGTCTGCTGGCACGCGGAAGTCCGAAAAAACATTTGGCCATGAACCTGGGTTTGCTTTTTCCAAAAGCACCGGGGGCGCTAATACAAGGGTGCGGCCGTCAAGCTGGCTGGCGAGCATAGCGGAAACATAAGTTTTACCAAGCCCTACTACATCGGAAATGAAAACGCCGCCATATTCTTCAAGAATTTATTTTGCGTTTAATACTGCTTGCTCTTGATACTCTAATCGCCTAAACCCCGTCGGAACATATTTGAAGATAACCTCATCTGTCTGGCGCAGTTCGTCTTTGAAATACTCATATAGAAATTTAAGATAAAGCTGGTAGGGGGTGATAGTATTATTGAGCCAAGTTTTTTCTTGAATCGTTTGTATATATTTGTTTTTTACATCTACGGCGACTTTCCAAAGTTCTTCAAATTTAGCTTTAGCAAAATCATAATCAGCCCGGTTTTTTAATTCTATATTAAATTCAAGATTATCAACCAATCCAGATTGCGTAAAATTGCTCGATCCGGTAATTATACGCCCTACATCACGGTCTCCCTCAATGAAAGACATAATGTATAACTTAGCGTGGAGATTTTCTGTCGGATAAGCTTTTATCTCTAATTTCCCACTCTGCAGCCATTCCAAAAATTTCATTACTCCTTCTTCAACCGCTTTGCTGTCTTCAGCTTCGCTCATCTCATTCACGAGCAAGTCTGAAAAATGTTCTTTTGTTTCTGCGTGGGAAAATTGCAATTCAGACTGTTTAGCTTGCCCCATCAATTCCATAGTTTTCTTGCTGGTATTAATGCCAATAAGGATTCTGATCTCTTTTGTTCTCTCCAAAGATTTATACAGCGCGTAAAAACCGCTTGTGTAGAAATAACCTACCAAGACATCAAAAAATTCCGTGTCTTTAATCAACACTTTAAATCTCTCAAGGAGATTTTGACCCTTTTCGTTTGTGATAAAAGTTAAGTCTGAATTTTTAGGCATAGTCATTCCTTAAGTAAATCTCCGACGGAAACGCTCCGTGCTTTAGCAATCTTTTTTAATGTTTCATCAATCGGAACGGGATTTTCTTCAGTTTCAACTTACATCAGTAGCCGCCAGGAAACATTCTGGCGGCTACTTTTTTTCTAAGTTGCTGTTAAAATTATGGTCAACGTTTCTTTTGTTGTCAAAGGATGAAGTGGGATTTAAACCCACGGAACTCTTATTAAATGAACCCAGCAGTTTTCAAGACCGCTTCCTTAAGCCACTCGGACACCCTCCAGGGCATTCAGACATAGGCTAATATTTTTACTTCCTTTTTAATTTAGCATACCTTTCATTTAACGTCAACGATTATCACGAGGTGAAATTAATTTTTATAATAATAAAGAATCATTTTTCGTAAACAGGTCAGGGAAGGCAAGAGGCATGGGGGGAGGCATGGGGGGGGCATGGGGCGGTCTCTTGCCTCACCGTATAATAGGAAGAAACCTACCTCACCCAACAAGGAGCATTTTTCTCATTAACAGCCGTTTTAGAGACAATATAACGCTGGAAGTCATTCAAATTATCACTTTTCATAACTTATCACGCTTACACATATTAATAACCGGCTAACAATATACCATATTTCGGCTCTCCATGTAAAACATAAATCAGTTTTTATGGGATTTTTTATGTGATTTCTTTTTATATGGTTTCTTTTGACAATCGGTATTTTATAATATAAAATTAATTAATAATGAAAGAACAAATATAAAAGTCAATGTTAAGCCGTAAAATAAAAAGTAGAAGCAAATATAATGGATAAATATAAATTCACTGAATATTTTAAAAATGAGGTAATCAGAAAGCGTCCGTATCTTAAGAAAGAATGGTGTATTCAAGTTATCGAAAATCCAATTAAAGTTGAATCCCAAGAACATAATCGATTCAGGTTTTGGGGTTCAATATCGGAACTTGAAGGAAGAATATTAAGAGTTATTACCCTTGAGGATAAACAAACTATACATAATGCCTTTCCAGATAGGAGGTTTAAGCCATGAAATTAACATACTACCCCGAAACTGATTCCCTTTATATTGACCTTTCAGAAAAAACGAGTGTTGAAAGCACAGAAATTTCAGAAGGTATAGTGCTTGATTACGATGATGAGGGGAAATTAGTAGGCATTGATATAGATAATGCCAGTAGTAAAGTAAAATTGAAGGAACTTATTATCAATAGATTACCATCTGAAAGTAAAATGCTTATGGCATAACAATACATTCCAGTGGACGTGCTGTCGCACGCCACCGAATTAAATCGTTAGGCTTTCTCTATCCGACAGGGTATATCAAAAAACGGTCGTGAACACCACATCATGATATACACAATTATCGATAAAGCTGCGCCAGCCGGAATTGCACAAGCGAAGATGTCAAGGGGACAGGTACATTGACACCTTATGGGGGTAACTGGATTAAATCAAAATATGGTCTTTAAGACCTAAACAAGGAAGCAAAAAGACCGTCCCCATACTTCCCCGGTCCGCTGATTTCCATCAGACATCCTCAATGGATTGCCGAAAACCCGCGACAGGATATTCCGATTATGGTGTTTACGCTTCCTCAATGGAGTTCGCTTCAGCAGGAGAAATTCCACATTGGGGCGGCGCCGGTCGGACCGAAAGAACTTGGTCGAAACAACAGGTACGTTTTTGCACTTCCCGCGCGATACAACTTCACCTTTCCGCCAGGATTTGAAGAGGTAGAAAGTATTTTAGAAAGTAATCCTCTTTCATTCTTTTTGCCGGAAACACGTTAGCAGCATAAGCATCCTATGAGGAAAAGGGATTAACAACTTTCACCCTTTCATAAGCTTGGCCCGGGTTCAAGTCTTCCGACCAGATGATAGCGTCTCCAAACACCTTAGGAGCCGTAGCGGATTAA
>DOTD01000077.1 GCA_003513005.1 Desulfotomaculum sp. | reverse complement strand
TCCGCGTAATAAAGCAGCGAAGGCCGCCCCGCATAATTTTTAAGCAGATCCTCCAATTCCTCTTTAAAGTCAGGAAGGTCCTTAAAGTGGTTGTATGCTTCTTCCAGCTCGATTACCGCGTTCATCAGAGTCTCGGGAATATACTGCCCCCCGTGGATTCCAAACCGTCCTCTTGACATATCCAATTCTCCCTTTTTGTCCTGGCTTACTCCCAGTCCTTCCACACATCAGGCTGATAGCCAACCGTGGCCTGCCTGCCGTTCCGGACAATCGGAGTTTTAAAAAGCCTGGGGTTTTCCAAAAGTATTCTCTCCCTCATACCGGCGCTGCTGATAAATTGAAGATTGAGCTTCTTATATTCGGCTGTTTCCTGGTTGAATAAATTATTCAGGCCGACCGCAGCCTTCACACTGGCGAACTCGCCCTTGCTCAATCCGTATTTATAAAGGTCAATCCATTGAAATTTAATATTTCTCTCTTTAAAATACCTCTCCGCCTTCTTTGTGTCAAAACATTTTACCGCGCCAAATATTTGAATGTTCATCAGCGTTCTCCTTCAGGAATGATCTGCTTGACCCTTCCCACCAGACCCCCAACAAGTCTGACTTTTATACCATGGGGATGAACGGCCGACCTGGTGAGAATAGTTTCAACTACCCCCTCGGTTGTTTTTCCGGTTCGCTGATCCTGTTTTTGTACAATCAAAACGCGTATTCCCGGTTTAATATTCACACGTTCTTTCCCGTCCATAAGACTCTCCTTGAAGCAGCTCTGGGGCTGCTTTTCTTAGTCCATACATCTATAAGCAAATGGTTGTCCCTCATACACTTGCTATGACTGATTTCTGTAAAGAAACGGGAATAACTTTCCGTCCCTTCTTCACGCAGACCGATTGGGAGAACTCATCTTACTTAACATGATAACCGACACCGCGGGCTAATTGATAGTTAATGTATTGATTAAGGCTGACTTTCTCTTCTTTGGCTTTTGCGACAAGGATGCGGTGGAGGGATTTGGGCATACGTATATTAAATTTACCGGAGTATTCTTCCGCCCTGGCTGGTTCAAGAATTGGATTTCCATTTTGCAGAGCAAGATCAATCCAACCTTTTTTTGCGTCTTGTATCATTTCGTATGCCTCTTCCAGGGTTTGCCCCTGACTGACGCAGCCGGGAAGTTCCGGAATTTCAATGGCATAGCCGCCTTCTTCGGCGGGGTAAAGGACTATCTTGTAAGGCAGCCCAAGATAATATTCAAGGTTTTTTTTAGTCATCTTCGCCCATCCCTTTAAGGAGTTTTATTGCAGCCACAACATAAGTGGTTAATATATACGGTTGACGGTAGGGGACAGATATCATTAAAGGGCCTTTAGTGTAGTAATAATGGCTTGAGCCGCTTCCTGGCTGCCTTCTTTCAAAACCCGCCCTAGTCAGAATCCTATCCAGTTCGTCAAACCTGACCTGTTTGGGGTTGTTTTTAATTTTTTGAAGGAGTTTTTCGAGCTTACTCATCGTTCGTACCTTTTTATAATAGTACCGTATATAGTGGCATATGTCAATGGGTTCTAGCTAGGGAAACGAAAAAAAGGCAGTTTTTCAAGAAAAGCGCCTCTTCGGTACCCTGTGAATCGGTTACAAGTTGTTAGCTTATTCTCACCAGTAGCCCAAAATCACCAAATGCAGAATTATAATTTACTATGATGCAGAATGTTC
Source organism: Desulfotomaculum sp. (assembly GCA_003513005.1). NCBI lineage: Bacteria > Bacillati > Bacillota > Clostridia > Eubacteriales > Desulfotomaculaceae > Desulfotomaculum > Desulfotomaculum sp. The sequence continues at coordinate 22,551 of DOTD01000077.1, read as the reverse complement.
TACTTTATATATATTTTTGTCACTTGTTAATTCCCGCAAAGTAAATCCGTTATTCAAAGGCGTTATATGTAAGTATTCAGTGAACGGTCGAGTATTTACTAAACCAGCATTTTATAGTGTAGTGATGATTCCGGCCATATTGTTTTTTTTGCGCACGAATCTTATTTCATAATCGATCTCGTAAGATACTTCCGCGAAGCCGGAGAGCGACCGGAGTTTACCGCAGTGGGGGCAATACATTTCGTCATCCGGGATCTCATGAATCACTGTGATTTCGTGAAGGTCGGGGATTTTGCGTCCGTGACCCTGATGGCCGAACTTGGCGCCCCGCTTCCCGCCTTGAGCCGGGACATAATCACCGGTGCTTTCGGGAACCTCTGTTTGTTGAACTGCTTGAGGTTTCAGTTGCTTTTCAGTCCCATTAATTAAATTTTTAAGTCAAACAACAAACAGGAAAAGGCAGGAAGCAGCGAGGTTATGGGGTTAAAGCGGGTTCACTGAATACTTACTAATAACTCGAGTTTGATGCTCTTCGTTACCGGCGCAGCGCACATCCTTCGGAGATATCGAATATACACGCGGGGTACTGCCGGTAGAAAAACTGGCCGGGTATATGCAGGCGCATTACGCAAGGTCTTAAGTTAGACTATCTCAATTTTTTGGAGTCATTCTTTAAATAACCCCATTTATCAGCCTTTTTGAAAAAATTCATCCTGGGTGATCTACCCACTTACCGCCCCCTTTAAAATAATCAGGGCATCTGCAGCACAGGCGCCTTTCCCTTCCTCAAACACTATCAGGGGGTTGATATCCAGTTCCGCTATCTGCGGGAAATCCATTGCCAGTTGGGATAATTTAAGGATAATATCCACAACTGCCCTTTTATCCACCGGCGGCCTGCCGCGCACCCCGTCAAGAACACGGTGCGCTTTTATTTCCCGCAACATTTCCCAGGCGTCATTTTCACCAACAGGCGCCACGCGAAGGGAAACATCACCCAGTTGCTCAACAAAAATCCCCCCCAGTCCGAACATTACCGTAGAACCGAAGACAGGATCATTACCAATTCCCACCATAACTTCTGTGCCTTCTTTCAGCATTTCCTGCACCAGAACACCCGCTATATTCGCCCCGGGTTGATACTGCCCGGCGCTGGCCAGTATTTCTTCAAAGGACTCCTCCACCTGCCCGGCAGAGGTAAGATTCAGCTTGATTCCCCCTGCTTCTGTTTTATGCAAGATATCCGGCGAATCAATTTTCAAGGCAACCGGGTAGCCGATCTGTCCGGCTGCCTCCAAAGCTTCTCCTGCGGAGCCGGCGCGCCTCTCCCTGGTAACCGGTATGCCGTAGGCGGCCAGGATTCCCTTGGCCTGCGCCTCGGAAAGCCTGGCGCCGGGGGAATGGCCGGCCAGGATTCCCTCAACCCTTTCCCTGGCCGGGGAACCGGCCGGCCCGGATGTCTCTTGCTTTCCGGAATTGATCTTAAAGGTGTAATCAACAACCTTGCTTATTGCCTTTACAGCAAAATCTATTCCCGCTACGACCGGAATACCGTGCCTTTTGAGGTATGCCATATGTTCCAAAGCAGCCCCCGTCATACTTGCCATAATAATGGCGATTACCGGCTTGGAAGTAGCTTCTTTTATTTGCACCATTTGATCCCATACATGGCTTTCCATGGTATTGGCCGCCCAGTAGGAAAAAATAAGCATGTCTACTCCCGGATCTTCCGCCACCACTTCCGCACATGCTTTTAGAATCTTACGCGAAACCATATCCATGCCGGTAAAGTCGATAGGATTGGTTACAGAAGCAAAGGAGGGCAACAACCCGGATATTTTCCGGCAGGTATCCTCAGCAAGGACGGCTACCTCCAGCCCCGCTTCAGCGAACTTATCTGCCATAACTACCCCATGCCCGCCGGAAGAAGCAAAGATCACTGCTCTTTTCCCCCGCGGAATCATCTTTGTTTCCAGTAAAGTAAGGATGGCAATTAATTCTTCGATGCTCTCCGGGCGAATGATACCTTTCTGCCGGAAAAACGAAGAATAAACCATATCGGAACCAGTCAGGGCACCGGTGTGCGAAAGGGCAGCCTTGGCAGAGGCTTTGTAACGGCCTGTTTTAAAAATAACCACCGGTTTTTTTGCCTCTCTTGCCATATCAGCAGCCAAAGCAAGTTTTCGGCCGTCCCGGATCCCTTCCATGTAACCCGCGATAATGCTGGTCTGCGGATCATCCGCTGAAAAGGCCAGAAAATCGGAAAAATCCGATTCTGCCTCGTTGCCAGTGCTGACAAAATAAGAAAAACCAAGACCCTGAGCGGCTGCTGTAACCGTCACGCTAAGTCCGAAACCACCGCTTTGAGTTAAAAAACAAATGTTTTGGGGCGACTGGGGAGGATTGACCGGAAAAATACTGGCAAAAGAGAAAACAGCCCTCATGTTATTCCTGTAATTTGCAATACCCATGCAGTTAGGCCCGCAGATTTTTATTTTATGCCTGCCGGCCAATTCCTTCAGTTCCTCCTGAAGCTTAATTCCTTCCTCGCCTACCTCAGCAAATCCCGAGGAAAAAATTATCGCCCCCTTGATACCTTTGGCAGCGCATTCTTGAAATATTTTCATGACCAGGGGGGCAGTAACAGCAATCACAACCAGATCAACCTGTTCCGGTATATCCAATACTGACGGATAACAACGTAACCCCTTTATTTCTTTTTCCCGGGGGTTCACCGGAAATATATTTCCCCGAAAGCCGCCTTCTAAAAGGTAGGTCAGAACAATTTCTCCCGGTTTGGTCAGTTTTTCGGACGCTCCAATTACTGCAATTGAAGAAGGATAAAAAAGAGGAGCCATACTTTTAGCCCTGTCCCTCAACTCATTTAACCCGTTCAATTCTTGTCTCCTTCCCTTTCCGCAAAACTTACAGAATTACCTCGCCTGCTTTAAAAACCGGCCCTTCAACGCATACCCGGCTGTAGCGAAATTCTTCGTCATCACTGTTTTTCGTTCTACACACACAGGAATAGCAGGCGCCGATTCCACAGGCCATGCGTTCCTCAACGGATAGTTCCCCTTCCACATCATATTTTTTATAGGAATTTCTTTTTGCCTTTTATTTGCCTTTTATAGGAATTTCCTTTTGCCGACATCTTAATTATCAGGCAGGCAGATGATAAAATCAAGGGTATTTTCTATAATTTACAGTGATTAATCCGGATCAAAAAAATAAAATTAAGCTCGAATCAAAACAATTCAGCTTAATAATCCTTCTGAGTCGAAGCATTAACAAATCTCAGACATAACAAAACAAACCCGGCAATCAACTATCAGTCCGGGAACAGATTTTATGAATTGAAAGTAAAGAAACTCAATATTCACAAGGTTCCAGTTGAGAGTATTCATCCTCATACGGACTTTAAGCAAATGTCTCCTCGGAATACTCATTGCCGGATACATGGTTTATAGCCTCCCACCATTAGTAGGTAGAAGGCGCCCCTCACGAGATGTCAGCCCCCGTTGTCACCGGACGTGCAGTTTTCCCGCATCCGGCGGCCCCAATGCTATCCCTTAGCAGGGAGACTCAAAGAGCCTGAGTTGACGGAACCTGGGAATCGCCTTTATCATGCGAATAAGTCCCTTCTGGTCTAATTCCTCCGACGAGTAGATTTTCCACCTACCCCGATCACGCCACCGACGTCGCACGTAGGCCCGGGTTCGGTTCCGCACCCATTTGTCCAGAGTGCGGAATAAGCCCATATTGTTTCCATGGCGGTGGTAGTTGGCCCATCCCCTGATAATCGGATTGACCACCTGGATAACTCGCTCCACCGGGACATTTCCCTGGTTGCGACGAGTTGCCACCCGGACTTTCGCATAGAGCGCCTTAAGCGACTTCTTTCCCACCCCTACATGGCGTTTTCCGAAGTGGAACCCCAGGAAGTCGAAGTCTTCCTGAAAACTGGCGCCGATCGTTTTCTCCGGGGAGAGCCGTAGCTTTAAGCGGTCCAGTAGTTCCCGCGCTACTTCTAAGGCAGATTGCGCCTCTTCGCGGGTTCGGCAAAGGATCAGCAGGTGAGTAACCCTGGTGAATTTCACCCCAAGGCCCTCTCAGAACCGGACTTGAACCTCTCAGCTCATCCGGCTCCCATTATCCAGCCGCAGGCCGAATCCCCATTTGCCAGTGTACGAACAATTTCGGTTCACGTCTGGCAATCTTGCCGAGCCAGTATTCCGTACGGCGCTGATGTCCGGCGAGTCTCTTAAACTTTCTCCTCGCCCAGCGCACTAAAGCCCGGTTCATATGCCTTAGCACAGAGTACAGTTCCGATTTGTAAAAGCGCCCTTAATAGTAAACCCAGCCTCTGATTACCGGATTAAACATCCGGGGCAGGTCTTCAGGAGTTTTATCTGTCTTCAAATGCATGCGCCAATCGTGAATTGTCTGTCGCATGGCCTTTTTCGCTTTGTTGCTGACAGCCGGTGCTTTGTTTCTTGGAACCGGGCTTTAAGGATGTACACCCGCCGCACCGGTTTGCTCCGGTAGGTGTTGGCATATAATGCTCCGTGAAGCTGGCGCAAATGCGCCGCTTCATTGGCCTGCCAACTCTTGACAGTTACTTTGTCCACCCCCGGCGCCCCTTGGTTGGCGATAACCTTGGCGCTGGCCTTTTCCAGATTGGCCATGCGGTACACCTTGTCAATTACGCTATGCAGTGGTTTTACCATCTTCAAACCCTTCTTTGTCCGGCTTTCGGGTTTCGACAGGCCGGTACCTGAAAAACAGGTTCTGGTCGTTTTCCTGATGAAGTTTGACCTAGTCCGGCGGCTGCCCCGGCAAAGCGCTCATTAGTGTCGTCCTTCCTTGGAATATTCCAAGTACTATGACGGCGCTGACCCCTCTAAGCCGCTTGCGGTGTCCCTCGCACCTGCTCCCTTTTAGGAGAGCAGCGGGAGGTTCATTCGGTTACCCTATTTCGTTCTTCTTAAACCTCCCGCGCCTAAACACCTATGCACACCTCCCCAGGGATTCCTTGACGATCGCCCCGGCTTGACCGTTTCCGGTCAGGTTGCAACTTCTATGGCAGTCTCGCCCAGTGTACACGCCACCTCGGCCTAATCGGATACCGGCTGTCGCTTAAAGTATCCGAATACGGGTCTGTTCCTCGGCCTCAGGCCCTTTTCTGACCGCCTCACAACGCATCAGATGACCTGACTCTGGTCCGGATTGTTCGAGGGCTCGACTCTCCGGCGAGCATCCAGAGTGTCCTCGAATCTTGGCCTCGTTCCGGCGTAAGGTACGAAACGGGAGGACAACGCCTCCACTTAACGAATTAGGGCTGCGAATCGCCCCATAGTGACTTATTCACAAAGTAAAGCCTGACCCCGTGATTACATAGCCATTGCAACGCTGTGGCGGAACATATGTACATGCAGCCCTTCCGGAAAAGCAGTATCGGCTTTATGGGCGAGTTTTCCATATTTCTTAAGGAAATAATCGACTGTACCAACTTTCATCTGTGTTTTCTGCGCATCATGTAAGGTATGCGGAATCCGAGGCGCCTTTCTTGAACGTCTCGGGGGCTCGTTCCAGGAACTCCTGCTTCCAGCGGCTGAGCATAACAGGGCTGGATACTGTACTTGGCGGCGATCTCATTGAGTGTGGCTTCTTACATACTTCAAGGACTACCTTGGTTTTGTACTCTACTGAATAATGATTTCGCTTGTTCATGCTCCCATTGTAATTTACTATTTCCGTTTCTGGTTTCTGGGGAGCATTATAAATAACCAACTGTCCAATTGGACACCAAAATATTTTTCTACCTTTAAAACATTTAAAACATTGTCGAATCATGTAACAATATTTAGATCGAAAATTATAGTAATATAGTAACATATGTACTATTATATAATATTGAAGGTGAATAATAATAATTATTATTATTATGGCAGTAAGTGCATTTCATTTTTGGCCATAACTTTTTTACTCGTGGTGGTAAACTTTTTAATGATCACAGTGGTAAACTTTTCAGTTGACAAAAACAACAGTGGTGAACTAGGCGCAGAGTGGGGTTATCTTGAATGGAACAGCAATTCCGATGGTGAAATCAATGCTACAATCGCCAGCAGTGACGATGGCGTTACTTTTGGCTCCGGTATAGCTGTTGCCAACGGTGATAAATTCGATCTCACAGGACAATTTCTAAAGATTACGATCAATCTAACACGCGGTGACGATGGTTCAACCCCCGTTCTATATGACCTCACCGTAAAGCCGGCAAATAATCCTCCGGATTGTTCCAATGCAACTCCAAGCATAGGTGTATTATGGCCTGCCGATAATAAGTTTGTCAATGTAGATATTCTCGGGGTAGTCGATCCTGATGCTGATGATGAGGTTAAAATTGCTATAACCAGCGTGACAAGCGATGAGGCAACAGGCACTATTAAAGGAGCAGGTGGGAAGGTCCATACTCCTGATGCAATAATTGTCGACGGAGATACCGTACAACTTCGTGCGGAAAGATCAGGCACTAGTGACGGCAGAGTCTATGTCATTAACTTTACTGCAACTGATCTGTCCGGCGCCCAATGTAGTGGTTCTATATCTGTATGTGTGCCGCATGATCAATCTAGTAAAGCTGTTGACAGCGGGCAGGAGTATGACGCAACGGTACCAAACTAATAAACTAAAAGCCTTCTGTTCTTATTAAAATATTTTACAGTGTAAATATTTTACAGTGTAAATAGTGTCCCCCGCCTTAAAGGGCGGGGGATTTCTACTCGATTAGTATTATGTTTATGCGGATTCTTCTTTTCTCTTCTTCTTTCTTTCCGTTGTCACCAGGAGCGGTTTATCCCGCTTGGCGATGGTTTCCTTGGTGATGATGCACTTGGAGACGTCCTCGCGCGAGGGTATCTCGTACATCACTTCCAGCATGATCTCTTCGAGGATGGCCCTCAAGCCGCGGGCTCCGGTGTTTCTCTTCTTGGCTTCCAGGGAAATTGCCTTGAGTGTTTCCTGCTGGAATTCCAGCGTGACTCCGTCTAACTCAAACAGCTTCTCGTACTGTTTAATCAGCGCGTTCTTCGGTTCGGTCAGGATGCGGATCAGCGCTTCCTCGTCCAGTGCGTCTACGGTGACGATTATGGGCAGACGGCCGACAAACTCGGGAATCAGGCCATACTTTAAAAGGTCCTCAGGCATGATTTTCTTGAGTATGTCGCCGATATTCCGCTCCATCTTCGGCTGGAGTTCGGCGCCGAAGCCCATGGACTTTTTGCCGATCCTGTTCTGGATGATCTTTTCTATACCGTCAAAAGCTCCTCCACAAATGAAGAGGATGTTCGTAGTATCCATCTGAATGAATTCCTGGTGCGGGTGCTTGCGGCCTCCCTGAGGCGGCACGCTGGCAATAGTTCCTTCCAGGATCTTCAGCAACGCCTGCTGGACGCCTTCGCCCGACACATCCCTGGTGATTGACGGGTTTTCCGACTTGCGGGCGATTTTATCAATCTCATCTATGTAAATAATTCCCTTCTCGGCTTTCTCGATATCGTAATCAGCAGCCTGGATCAGTTTCAGTAGGATGTTTTCCACATCCTCGCCGACATAACCGGCCTCGGTAAGGGAAGTTGCGTCCGCAATTGCAAAAGGTACGTTAAGCAGCTTGGCGAGTGTCTGCGCCAGCAGGGTCTTGCCGCATCCTGTCGGTCCCAAAATTACGATATTGCTTTTCTGCAGTTCAACATCGTCAACCTTGCCGCCCAGGTTAATCCGCTTGTAATGGTTATAGACGGCGACAGACAGAGACTTTTTGGCGTCTTCCTGCCCGATTACGTACTGGTCCAGGAATTCTTTAATTTCCTTGGGCTTTGGAATATCCCCGATTTCCAGACTGATATCTTCGTTTAGTTCCTCTTCGATTATTTCATTGCAAAGTTCGATACACTCGTCGCAGATATATACGCTTGGCCCGGCTACCAGTTTTTTTACCTGGTCCTGCAATTTACCACAAAAGGAACACTTCAACTGCCCTTTTTCGTTAAACATACCTTTCACCTCTTGTTCTGTTTCTTAACTTCTCAACTTTGCTTAACGTCTTACAAAGACCTCGTCTATGATTCCGTATTCCTTTGCTTCTTTGGCCGACATAAAGAAATCACGCTCGGTATCCTGGGCGACCTTTTCTTTGGGCTGCCCGGTGTGTTTGGCAAGAATCTCGTTTAATATTTCCCTCATCCGTAGTATCTCACGCGCGTGTATGTCAATATCCGTGGCCTGACCCTGCGCTCCGCCGGAAGGCTGGTGGAGCATAATCCTGGCGAAGGGGAGGGCGAACCGTTTCCCTTTGGCCCCGGAAGCCAGCAAAAATGAACCCAGGCTGGCGGCCTGGCCGAGGCAGATGGTCGACACGTCAGGCTTTACATATTGCATTGTATCATAAATTGCCATCCCAGCGGTAACTATTCCGCCTGGAGAGTTTATGTAAAGGTGGATATCTTTCTCAGGGTCCTCGGCCTCAAGAAAAAGCATCTGGGCGATGACGAGGTTGGCGACATAGTCGTCAATCGGCCCGCCTAAAAAGATAATTCTGTCTTTCAGCAGACGGGAATATATGTCATAGGCTCTTTCTCCCCGGTTAGTCTGCTCTACAACCATCGGTACAAGTACGGACATCAGGATACCTCCTTAAGATAATCTATTCCTCTTTTAGTTCTTTGTTTCTTTTTTGGACAATTGCACACCTTTTTTATTCTTGTTCCGGTTTGCTTTCCTGCTCCACTTCTTCTTCGGCAGGTTCGGCTATCTTAGCCTGGCTGGTGATAAAGTCGATTGCCTTGTTGATCCTGATTTGCTCAACCAGCTTGCCGCGTCCCCTTTCTTCTACGGTTTTTTTGATCATTTCCGTGCTCTGTCCTATCTCACGGCCGATTTTTTCGATCTCGGCATCTATCTCATCCTCGCTGGGCTCAAGCTTTTCCGCTTTTGCTATCGCTTCCAGAGCCAATGTCCTTTTCACGCTTTTTTCCGCCTCCGGCTTGAACTGCTTTCTTATCTCTTCAACTGTTGAGCCGGTGTAGGACAGGTAGTCCTGCATGGAAACACCCTGTGTCCAAAGGTTTCTTTCAATATCTTCAGCTATCTCGTCAATGCGGCCTTCGAGCATTTCTTCAGGTATTTCCATCTGGGAGTTATCCACTGCCTTGCTGATCAAGGTTTGTTTAAAAACTGTATCTGACCTGGTTTTGCTTGCCTGTTCCAGTTTATTCCTGATATTTACTTTTAATTCTTCCAGAGTTTCAAATTCGCTGACGTCCTTGGCAAAATCGTCATCGATGGGGGCAAGTTCCTTGCGTTTGATTTCCTTGACTGTAATCGTAAAAACAGCGTCTTTGCCGGCCAGGTCCTCTTTGCGGTAGTCTTCAGGGAAAGCTGCCTCGATATCTTTGGTCTCTTCCCGCTTCATACCAATCATGCCTTCTTCCATGCCCGCTATGAAAACATGGCTGCCTATCTCCAGGTTATAGTCTTTCCCTTCCCCGCCTTCGAAGGGGATACCGTCTATCTTCCCAAGAAAATCAATGGTCAGAAGGTCTCCGTTCTCCACTTCCCCTTCTTCAACTAAAACCAGCCGGGCGTGCATCTGCTGCAGGCGGGTCAGTTCACTATCGATATCGTCATCATTAATGCCGGTCTCCGGCTTGGGCGCTTCCAGCCCTATATATTGACCCAAAGCTACTTCGGGTTTAACAGTTACCTTTGCTTTAAAAACAACCGGCTTACCTTCCTCAACCTGAACCAGTTCAAGCTGGGGCTGGGCAACAGGTTCTATGCCGGTGTCGCCCACCGCCATGAAATAAGCTTCGGGAATCACTGTTTCGACGGCTTCATCAACCAGCGCCTGTGTGCCTATATGCCTTTCAAAAATAAAGCGGGGAGTTTTTCCTCTCCGGAAACCGGGTACATTTACTTTCTTGACCAGTTTTTGATAAGCCTGGTCCAATGCCTCTGAAAATCTCTCCGTTTCTACCTCGATTTCCAGCAGAACAGTGTTTTTTTCTATCCTCTCCGCGGTTGCTTTCATCTACGATCCCCCTTGTTATATATATGCCCGTTGTTTTGATCCCAATATACACCTGACAGCTATTCTTAAGTATTTTACATTCTTTGGCTTTATAATCCAGAATTATATTCTACATTAATTAACGCAATCCTTCAACAAAAAACCCCTTCGGATTAAAAAAACCGCAAAAAACAATTTGCCGGCCCCTTGAAAAAATATTTTTTATAAGGTCGCCGGCAAGTATTTTTCTAAATCAAGGCAAAACCGTCTATAATTGTGCTTTCATTTTCAGCTTGTTATAGTCCGCTGTTACCCTTTCCTGGATCTGCGAGATTAAATCAGGAGTCAGGTGGCGGAACCTCCCCTGTGGCTTCAGGTAGTCGATGACGGGTTTTAATTCAGGCACGTCATGCGTTATCCGGTACTTGCCGTCTTCCACTTCGTACAGGGGGAAGACCCCGCTTTCCACGGCCAGCCGTCCGATCCAAATGGCCTTGTCAGGAGGTATTCTCCAGCCCGTCGGGCAGACGGAGAGAATATGCACATAAGCCGGACCCTTTTTCTGAGCCGCTTTTTCAACCTTGCGAAGAAGGTCAAACGGGTAGCTGGCGCAGGCTGTGGCCACATAAGGTATATTATGGGCAACCGCTATTTCCGGCATGTTTTTCTTCCAGGTCATCTGTCCCGCCTTTACTTTTCCGGCAGGCGAGGTTGTGGTGGAAGCGCCGAAGGGAGTTGCCGAAGACCTTTGAATGCCTGTATTCATATAAGCTTCGTTGTCATAACACACATATAAAAAGTCATGTCCTCTTTCAAAAGCCCCGGACAGGGATTGAAGGCCTATGTCACTGGTTGCTCCGTCGCCGCCCATTCCGAGAAATACAGTACCCTTATCAACGAGCTTGCCTTTTCTGGCTAAAGCTTTAACTCCTGATTCGGCGCCTGAAAGTACTGCGGCTGCATTTTCAAAAGCCACGTGGATCCAGGGGACCCTCCAGTTGGTAAACGGCAGGGGCGTGGAGATTATTTCCATACACCCGGTGGCGCTGGCTACGATCACGTTGTTGCCCAGAGCCTTGGCAACCATCCTGACGGATAAAGCCTCGGCGCAGCCCTGACAGGCCCGGTGACCGGGAACGAAGTATTCTTTTTTGGTTACCAATCGGGATGAATATACATTAAGCGATTCCATTGTCCTTCTCCTTGATCTAAAGTTCTCCTATGGTTAACGGCAATCGAGGCATATTTCGAAATGTTCCTTGGGAAGTTTTGTAATCTTGCTGAAATATTCAAGCTGTTTGACCGGCGCAAAATAACGCCCGCATTTTTTGCATTTCTTAAGTTCAAACTTGGTTTTCCAGATCTCCCTGACACCGTTTTCTTCTTTTAAAGGAATGACCTTGACAGGGCAGATGTATGAGCATGATCCGCAGGCAATGCAGTCCACGGGAGATTCTCCGAAAGGAGTGGATACCTGTCTGGTCACACCCCGGCCTTTGAATCCGATGGCCGAAACACCGACCACTTCCCGGCAGGTCCGTACGCACTGACCGCAGAGGATGCATCCTTTGTTCCGCTTTTTAAAACGGGTATCCTGCACGCCAAGCCCGTCAGCAATCTTTCTTAAAACGGGCGCATCCGGGTTGCGTGCAAGGAGCAGTTCAATAACGAACCGGCGAACGTTGTTTACCCTGGGGGTTTCAGTCCGCACTTCCAAACCGTCGGCTACTTCGTATATACAGGAGGCTACCAGTTTGGGTTTTTCCCTGCTGCCTATTTCCACCATGCAGAGACGGCAGGCTCCGTATGGGGTGAGCTCCTCGTTGCTGCACAGGCTGGGAATGTATATATTGGCATCCCGGGCGGCGTCAAGTATGGTACTCCCCGCAGGGGCGGTAATTTCCCTTTCATTTATTGTTACAGTTACCATGTCTGCCATTATTGTTCCTCCTTAAGACACCTCAACCGCGTTGAATTTACAGGTTTCCAAACAGGCGCCGCATTTAATGCACTTTTCAGGATCAATTGTATGCGGCTTTTTCTTCTCACCTGTTATAGCATTTGTTCCACAAGCCTTCAGGCAGGCTCCGCAGCCGGTGCAGGTCTCCTGATTGATTGAATAGCTGATCAGATCCTTGCAGCTTCCGGCGGGGCATTTTTTGCCTCTGATATGCGCCTCGTACTCATCCCTGAAATAGCGGATAGTGGATAGAACAGGGTTGGGAGCCGAACCTCCCAGGGCGCATAAAGAACCGTCAATTATGGCCTGACCCATTTGTTCAAGAGTCTGGATGTCCTCTTCCTGACCTAAGCCCTGGGTAATCCTATCCAGAATCTCGCGCATCTGCAGGATTCCTTCTCTGCAGGGCGTGCATTTGCCGCAGGACTCTTCCTCAAGGAACGTCAGGAAATACCTGGCCACGTCGACCATGCATGTCTGGTCGTCCATGATAATCATCCCGCCCGAGCCCATCATGGAACCAAGTTTCACCAGTTCGTCAAAATCAACCGGCTTATCCATGAATTCTTCCGGGAGGCATCCGCCCGACGGCCCTCCGGTCTGAACGGCCTTAAATTTTCTTCCCTTGGCAATTCCTCCGCCGATATCGAAAATGATTTCTCTCAATGGAATTCCCATGGGTACTTCTACAAGGCCGGTATAATTAATCTTACCAACCAGGGAAAAGATTTTTGTTCCCTTGCTGTTTTCAGTTCCTATGCTGCTGTACCACTCAGCCCCCCTGTTGATAATCAGGGGAACGTTGGCCCACGTTTCAACGTTATTAAGGTTTGTCGGCTTATCAAAAAGCCCTTTGTCGGTAGCGTGAACGTACTTGGCCCGCGGTTCTCCGGCGCGCCCTTCGATAGAAGCAAAGAGGGCTGAAGACTCACCGCAGACAAACGCTCCGCCGCCGCGGCTGATGATCAGGTCGAAGGAAAAGCCCGAGCCCAGAATATTTTTTCCCAAAAGGCCGAACTCCCTTGCCTTTTCAATAGCTATCGTGATTCTTTTTACAGCAAGCGGATATTCATCTCGTATATATATGTAACCTAAATTTGATCCTATGGCGAAAGCGCCGATAAGCATACCTTCCAGCACCGAGTGGGGGTTTCCCTCCAGTACCGACTCATCCATAAAGGCGCCGGGGTCTCCTTCGTCGGCGTTGCAGATAACGTATTTCGGTTCCCCAACAGCCTTGCGTGTGGATTCCCATTTCCTGCCTGTGGGGAATCCGCCGCCGCCCCGGCCGCGCAGTCCTGAGATCTTGATTTCCTCAATGATCTGTTCAGGGGTCATCTCAAAGAGAACCTTGGACAGAGCCGAGTACCCGCCGATAGAAAGATAATCTTCGATGCTGCAGGGATCTATTACCGGGTTATTTCCGATAATATTCTTTTCCTGCTTCTTGAAGAAGGGTATTTCAGACTGTTTGGCAATCTTCTTGCCGGTTACGGGGTCCGTGTAAAGAAGCCGGTCAATGACCTCATTCTTGACGAGCGTTTTGGCAACGATGTCTGGAATGTCCTTGGCGCTTACCTTTAAATAACAGGTTTCCTCCGGGTGAATGACCAGCAGCGGACCTCCCTCGCAAAATCCGTGACATCCTGTTTCCTTTATATCGACTTTGTTTTCCATACCCCGCTGGTTAAGTTCTGCTTTAAGAGCTTCCACAAGCTTGGCGGATCCAAGAGCGAGGCAGCCCGTGCTTGAACAGATGCTCACGCATGGCTTTAAGGGGTCTTTGCCGGCCGATATTTTATTGCGTAGTTTTTCAAGTTCTTTCGGGTTTCTAATTTTCATCAGCGGCCACCTTTTTCTTAGTCCTTTCCTTTTTACCTAGTTCTTTTAAAATTTTGTTTACTTTCATTATCGTCAGCTGCCCGTGGTATTCCCCGTCAACGACCATGATTGGTCCAAGTGCGCAGGCGCCCAGGCAGTTTACTGTCTTAAATGTATACTCCAGGTCAGGTGTAGTCTCGCCCGGATTTATCCCCAGCGTCCGGACCAGGTGATCCCTGATCTGGGGCGCCCGCCTAACATGACAGGCAGTTCCCATGCACAGGCTGAGCTGGTGACGGCCCCTGGGAGACAGGCTGAAAGACTTGTAAAAAGTTGCTACGTTATAAATATGGCTGATCGGGACGTCGATAATTTGACTCAGTAAGTTGAGAGCTTCCCGTGGGAGATATTCATATTCCCTCTGTATATCCTGAAGTATAGGAACCAGAAAACTCCGGTTTGATCCGTACTTCTTGACGATCTCCTTTAACTTTTTCTTCATGGCGCTTCCTCCAACCTTTGCTATGCCTATTTTATTCTCTGACTCCGTACAGGACGTAATCTTCTTCCTTCGCTTTATCCCCGGTCATTTTTATGCTCTTCTCGTACATATCAATGTAATTATCGGGTGTCACGTCACGCCCGGCCAGGCCGCAGATGAAGTTGGTAACCGAGGGCCTGTTTTCTTCATCATAAAGGACTGAACGTATTTCGGCCGCCACGGGCCCGCCCTGACCTCCGAAGGAAACGGCACGGTCAATGACAATGATTCTCTTGACATTGCGGACGGCCTCTCTGAATTCCTCAACAGGGAAAGGCCTCCATAATCTGAGCTTTATCTGGCCTACGGGTTTACCCTGGGCCCTGAGCTTTTCCACCGCGACTGAGACTGTTTCCCCTACACTGCCCATGGTCAGGAATACAGTTTCGGCGCCTTCGATATTATTTGTTTCAACAGGGGAATAGCGCCTTCCGATAACCTCCCCCATTTCCTTCCAGGCTTTGATGATTTCCGGCTTGGACTTGATCAATGCCTCATCCTGGGCCTTTTTAGCCTCGGTATAAATGCCCGGCATGCCAAAAGCGCCCATCGTAACCGGCGCATCGGGATTGAGCGTGCTGACGGGTTTGAAATCAGGAAGGTATTTGTTAACCGACTCCTGGTCCCAGTACTCGATTGGCTCGATAACGTGGGTAAGGATAAACCCGTCCAGGTTGATTATCACCGGGAGGGAAACTTTCTGATCCTCGGCCACTCGGAAAGCAAAGAAGACATGATCGAAAACTTCCTGGCCGTTTTCCACAAATACTTGAACCCAGCCGCTGTCTCTGATTGACATAACGTCGGTGTGGTCGTTCCAGATGCTCAAAGGTCCTGAAAGTGACCGGTTGGCCAGGATCAACACGATCGGAAGCCTCATCGAAGCGGCTATAAATATAATCTCGTTCATCAGGGCAAGCCCCTGTGAACTGGTACATGTAAAAGTACGGGCTCCTACAGCGGCAGATCCTATACAGACACTCAATGCCGAGTGTTCCGACTCCACCGGAATAAATTCGGCGTCCAGTTCCCCGTTGGCCACAAGTTCGGACAGATGTTCCACGATATGGGTCTGTGGCGTAATCGGGTAAGCGGCAATCAGATCCACATTTGCCATTTTTACTGCGTCAGCAGCCGCTAAGGAAACTTCTATACCAACTTTTTTATTCATTACTCCTCTTCCTCTACCATAGTTATACAGCCGGTTATACATTCCTGGGTGCAGATTCCGCACCCCTTGCAGTAATATAAATCGGCTTCAAAGTAACCTTCACTTGTCTTCCTGATTGCTGCATCGGGGCAATAAATATAACATACACCGCAGCGGATGCATTTGGTCTTATCCCAGACAGGCTGTAAAGACCGCCAGTCGCCGGTGCGGTACTGGCTGGCGTTTCCCGCATTCGAAATAACGCAGCCCGTCTCTAAATCTTTCCATTTCAGGTCTTCCTCTGATCTTATCATTGCCTCTCCCTCCTCAGTTAAGTATTGTAGTTTCCTCGTAAGCCCTCCGGAAAGCCCTGATGTTTTTGTCGGCGATCCGGCCGAATCTCTTTTCCAAAGGGCCGATGAGTGAATCGGGATGCACTACCTGCCGTGCGTTAAGAAGAGAGCCAAGCATCGTAGTGTTGGTGATCGGGAGCCCCATTTCCTCAAGGGCAATTTTGGTGGCATTTATAGTAGCCAGGGCCTGTTTGATGCCCAATTTTTCCCTGATCTCCCCGGACGTGTATTTTGTGTTGGTAATTAATACGCCGTTTTCTTTTAAGCCGGCGGCCACGTTAATCAGGCGGAGCAGGGAAGGATCCAACACTACTACCAGATCAGGGGAATAAATGTTAGTCCTCAACCGGATAGGGTGATCATCCACCCGGCAGAAAGCGACTACCGGAGCCCCGCGCCTTTCTGGTCCAAAACTGGGAAAGGCCTGGGCATATTTCCCTTCGCTGATAGCAGCAAGAGCCAGCAGTTCCGCCGAGGTTACAGCCCCCTGTCCGCCTCTTCCATGAAAACGAATTTCAATCATCTTTTTCTCCCCTGATACAAATTTCGATATTTTCTCTAGCTAACAGATAAACGATCATGATTATAGAATATCTTAAATTGCCTGTCAAGGGCACTTTAAAATATTCTTTTTAAGAAAAGAATTAAAATTTTAGGAATATTTCTCATTCTAGCTAACTCTTAATATCGTTCTCTGGTCACTTCCATTATCGCACTTGGAAGGTTGCCGCCGTTATGATACAATTAACTATCGGAGATGGTATTTTATGCAGGATGATCAGTATGAAGCGCCACTTTATACATCCCTGCTGAAGCATCTGAAAAAAGGTTATGCTCACCTGCATCTGCCGGCGCACAGGCAGGGGCAGGCCCTTTCAGCTTTATGGAAGGATCTGGAACAAGACTTATTTAAAATTGACCTGACTGAACTGCCGGGGCTTGATAACCTTACCAGCCCCAGCGGGTCTATAGCCAGGTCGCAATCCCTGGCTGCCGGACTTTACGGAGCGAAGCGCACGTTCTTTCTGGTCAATGGAACTTCGGTCGGCCTGCAGGCACTGCTTATGGCCCTCTGCCGTCCGGGAGAAAAGATTATTATACCCCGTGACAGCCATCGGTCTGTTTTAGCGGGGCTTGTTTTAAGCGGGGCTGATCCAGTTTATCTCGTCTCTTCCGTGGCGGAGGAATTTGGGATACCGGAAGGGCCGGGTGAAGCGCAGGTTGCCGAAGCGCTCGACGGCTGCAGAGAAGCGAAAGGCGTGTTGACAACCTATCCCAATTATTACGGGATTGCGGCAGATCTAAAGAAACTGGCCGGGCTTGTCCATAGAGCCGGCAAACCGCTGGTGGCTGACGAAGCCCATGCCGCCCACTTTCCTTTCCACCCGTCCCTGCCGGAAGGCGGATTGTCATGCGGGGCTGACGCTTCCGTGATGAGTATGCATAAAATGGGCGGCTCTTTGACGCAGTCATCTTTATTGCACCTGCAGGGAGAGTTTTTCGATCCCGGGGATGTGGCTGCCGCACTTGCCTGCCTGCAGACAAGCAGCCCTTCTTATCTGCTGCTTGTGTCTTTGGATCTGGCCAGGCATATGCTTGCCGAAAAAGGCCGCGAATTGCTGGACGGCTCTGTTCAAAAAGCAGGGCAGCTCAGAGAGACAGCAGGCCAAATTCCGGGTCTGAAAGTGCTTGACGGTCGTCATTTAAGAAAGGGTTATTCGCTTGATCCCACCAGGATAACCATTTCCGGGGCCGATCTCGGATTGAGCGGTTTCCAGCTCTCTGCGAAGCTCTTTAAGAAATATGGCGTAAACGTGGAAATGGCGGATTTCACTAATATTGTTGTGGTTATCGGCGCCGGCGCAACCGAAGAGGACTGCGGCAGGCTGGTTGACGGCCTGAGGGAGATATCCCGGGAAAAGCTGCCTGCTGTACGGCCGCTGCCCGCGCCGCTTAGGTTGCCCGCTTTGCCGCCGCGTCAATTAACCCCCCGGCAGGCGTGGTTTTCCGGGAAGAGGAAGGTTTTCCTGGAACACTGCGCAGGGCTTGTCTGCGGGGAGTGGGTTGCGGTATACCCGCCGGGAATACCGGTAATTTATCCGGGCGAGGAGTTTACGCCTGAAATAGTTGAGTATCTCAAATGGGTTAAAGCTTCCGGGGCGCCCGTGGCCGGACCCGCGGACCCGGAGTTGAGGACAGTTAGGGTGATCGAATAGACATGAAGGAAAATAAAAGGGGGCTTTTTTTCGTCTTTGAGGGAATTGACGGGGCGGGCAAGAGTACCCAGGCTGAGCTGCTGGCCGGCGCCTTGTTGCGCAGCGGCAGGGAGGTCGAGACATACAGGGATCCGGGAGGGACGCCCCTGGGAGAAAACGTAAGGGAAATGCTCCTGGATAAATCAGCCTGCCCCGATTTGTCTTTCGCAGCGGAGGCATTGCTTTACGCCGCCGCACGGGCCCAGCTGGCTGCCGGCAGAATCGGGCCGGCCATGGCAATGGGCAGAACAGTAATTAGCGATCGGTTCGGAGATTCCACAATAGCCTACCAGGGTTATGGACGGGGGCTGGATGTCGGGCTTTTAACCAGGGTGAATGACCTGGCGACGGGCGGTCTGACTCCGGACCTTACTTTTTTGCTGGATCTTTCCCCTGAGCTTTCCAAGAAACGGATTGCCGGCGAGGCGGACCGTTTGGAACAGGAAGAGACACCATTTTTCCGGCGCGTGCGCGAAGGGTATCTGTTCCTGGCCGGACAAAGACCGGGCGCTTACCATGTTCTTGACGCCATGCTGAGCAAAGAGGAGATCCACCGCAGGGTTATTGAAGCGGTCGAGGTGTTTACCGGTGAAGTTCTTCAGTGAAATACACGGGCAGGATAATGCAATAAATCTTTTGCGCAGGTCTTTTAACAGGCAGATGATTTCCCACGCCTATCTTTTCTGCGGCCCTTCAGGTGTGGGAAAAAGAACATGCGCCGAGGCTTTTGCCCGGGCGCTGCTCTGTCGACAGCCTTTACAAGGTGATGCCTGCGGCGAGTGCCGTTCATGCCGCCAGGTTGAAGGAGGGAACCACCCCGATTTTATAATAGTTGAACCTGAAGGAGGTTCAATAAAAATAGAGCAGGCAAGAGAAATCCAAAGAAGGATGACCCTGGCCCCGTTTCAGGGCGGCAGGCAGATTTGCCTGATCGACCGTGCGGAAAGTATGACCGACGAAGCGGCGAACTGCTTTTTAAAAACCCTTGAGGAACCGCCGGCAGGTGTGGTTTTTATACTGACTTGCGTTCAGCCATACGCCCTTTTGACGACTGTTCTTTCCCGGTGCCAGCAGGTTATGTTCCAATTGCTTCCCGTCTCCCAGGTAGCCCTGATTCTGGCATGCTTGCCCGGCGTTAAGCAGGAAGAGGCGGATTTAACCGCCCTTTTATCAGGCGGCAGTGTGGGACAGGCTTTTGAACTGCTTGGGGGGGGCAATCTCACCGAACGCAGAAAACAACTGGCGCAGATAATTAATGCATTAGACAGCGCCGGGCTTGGAGAAGCCTGCCGGCTTGCCGGAAGCCTCCTGTCCGGCAACAAGGAACAAAGCATCAGGGAACAAACACTCACCTGGATAGAAGGGCTGATGCTCTGGTATCGAGATCTTTTAATATGGAAAGAATCAGAAAATGAGAAGTTAATTATCAACCGGGATTTTTTGCAGGTCATCAAGGAACAAGCTTCCAGGCGGGAAGCCGCTTTATTAATTGACCGCCTGGGAAAAATTGAGGAAGCCAGAAACAGGTTGTCCAAGAACGCGAATCCCAGGCTGGTTTTGGATGTTCTGTTTCTAAACTTGTGCAGGCCGGCGGGAGGGAAGCAAGGGGACGGTTTTTCTGCTTCCCACAAGTAGAATCAAATGGAGTGATACAAAAAATGACATACAGTGTTGTCGGTGTAAGGTTTAAACGGGCGGGTAAAGTATATTATTTCGATCCTGCCGAAATTGAAATTGCTGTGAACGATGATGTTATTGTCGAGACATCCCGGGGAATGGAATACGGGCAGGTTGTAACCGGGCCTGTTGAGATAAATGATGAGGAAGTAGTTTCCCCACTGAAAAAAGTTATCAGGAAGGCAACCGTCCAGGACACTCAAAAACTTGCGGCGGTCCAGGAGAAGGTCAAACAGGCGTTCAGCATCTGCGAGCAAAAAATTGCTGTTCACAGTTTGCCGATGAAGCTTGTCGATGTTGAGAAAACATTTGACGAAAGCAAGCTGATCTTTTATTTTACCGCCGAGGGAAGGATAGACTTCCGTGAACTTGTCAAGGACCTTGCCGCGGTGTTCCGGACAAGGATTGAATTGCGGCAGATCGGAGTGAGGGATGAGGCCAAGATGATGGGCGGCCTGGGCTGCTGCGGGCGCGAGCTCTGCTGCGCCACTTGGCTGGCTGATTTTGCCTCCGTCTCCATCAGAATGGCCAAGGAGCAGAATATATCCCTGAACCCGACCAAGATTTCGGGTATCTGCGGCAGGTTGATGTGCTGCCTGAAGTTTGAAAACGATCTTTATGAACAGAGTAGGCAGGAATTTCCTCCCTTGAACAGTCTGGTTACAACATCCGAAGGGGAAGGAAAGGTGACCGGTATCAACATACTGAAAAAGACGATAGCTGTAGAGCTCAAGGAAAGCAAAATGATCCGTGAATATGCTGTTGGGGATATCAGCGTAGAAAAAACGGGGAGTGAACAAAATGAACCCGATGAGCATCCTGTTCAGACAACTGGAGACGAGGATTAAAGAAACCGAGAGTGATCTCCAGCAGTTAAAAAAGCTGGCCGGTTATCTCGAAGAAGAGAACAGCGCCCTGAGGGAAAAACTGGCAATGTTTGCCGGTTACAGACCGAAGGGCGAGCCCCAGGAACAGGCCTTGGGAGGAGCGTTCGTAAATCTGAAAAAAATCTACGACGAGGGTTTTCACATCTGCAACGTTCATTTCGGACGGCTTCGCCAGGAAGACTGCCTTTTTTGTACGGCATTTTTGGAGCGGGGTAAATAATGGAACCGAAAGGTGATCCCGCGGCTGAAAAAAAAAGCGGCGGCGCAAACGGTACGCTTTATCTTTGCGCCACGCCGATCGGCAATCTTGAAGATATAACCTTGAGAGCGCTCAGGCTGTTGAAGGAAGCCGATCTGATTGCCGCCGAGGATACCAGGCACACACGCAAGCTCCTTGCCCACTATGGCATACATACGCCCGTTACCAGCTTTCACGGCCACAGCGGGCCGAAAAAGTGTGAGTACTTGCTGGGCCTGCTGCTCTCAGGAAAGCATTTAATTCTGGTATCGGACGCCGGCATGCCGGGAATATCCGATCCGGGCGAAGTCCTCGTGGATGCCGCCATAAAAAGCGGAGTAAGGGTCGTTCCCGTCCCGGGTCCCAACGCTGCTCTTGCCGCCCTTGTTGTATCAGGATTGAGCGCTTCCAATTTTTGCTTTGAAGGTTTTTTGCCCGCCAACAAGCGTACCCGTAAGAAAAGAATTACTTCCCTAATTAAAGAAGAGCGCACAATAATACTTTACGAGGCGCCCCACAGGCTGTTGAAGACTTTGGATGAGCTGCTGGAACAACTTGGGGACAAGCGTTTAGCCGTTGCCCGTGAACTGACCAAGCATTACGAAGAGGTCTGGAGGGGAAGCTTATCGTCCGCGCTGGACTATTTCCGGCGGAACAGCCCATTGGGGGAATTCACCATAGTTTTGGAAGGAAATAAAAACGAAGTCCGTGAGGAAGTTAAAACGGATCTTTCAACTATTGCCTCCCAGGTAAACGGTTTGCAGGCCGGAGGTATGCCGCGGCCGGCGGCCATCCGGGAGGTCGCCAAAAGGAACAATATGGCCAGAAACGAGGTTTATGCAGCTTCATTGGTGAGAAAAAAGGATGAAGAGCAGTAAAAATAGAGCGGAAGGGCAAGTCATGCTTCCCTTCCGCTTTAGGGTAATAGTTGATTGACTATATTGCTTTGGTGTTTTCAAACATAGTCATGGCGCACTCACGACAGACCAGTTTACCGCGGTAATACTGCGTGTCCGAAGCGTCTCCGCAGAACACACAGGCCGGCTGGTATTTCTTGAGCACAATCCTTTCCTCATCAACGTAAATTTCGAGGGCGTCTTTTTCTTCTATGCCCAGGGTCCTTCTAAGTTCTATAGGAATAACAACCCTGCCTAGCTCGTCCACCCTTCTAACAATGCCCGTTGATTTCACTGCTTTCCCCCCCTGTGACTAATTTAGACAAATCCAAACAATTTTTTACAAGTAAATGGTACCAGGCATACCATTAAAAGTCAATATGTATTTTAGAAAAATTTAGGGGAATATTTCCCGGATAGTTACTATTCACAGTCCTATTTAATTTCCATTCATGAAATAGAATGTTCTTTATCAAATAAATAACATCACCTATTCAATAGAGAAAAGGATAAAAGCGCGGCAAACGCAACATCAAAAGAAATAAATGCCGCGCTTTTTTTGATTAAAATTTTTAAAAAAACAGAACTCCAACCATCCGATGTCGAATATTGCATTATGAAAATCGCGGTGGAAGGAAATTCGTATGGAATATCGGACAAGGCCTGAAATAACAGAAGATAAGGTTGAACAGATCAGGGGCATC
>DOTD01000076.1 GCA_003513005.1 Desulfotomaculum sp. | reverse complement strand
TACTTTAGGCCTCCCTAGCTTCCTTGAAAAGCCGTAAGGCAAGCAAGAACCGTCCCTACTTGCGTCTTAAACACTTCTCCCAGTTGCGTAAACTGTTGGGATGGACGCCTAATTTCTTTGCCGCTTTGCTTATGGTTAATGGTTCCATGAGTTTTTGGAAACAAAGTAGCTGTTGCGTACCTCCTTGTTAGAAAACTAAATAACTTTACTTTGATAACGGGCCGGCTGACTCAATTTAAAGCCCTAACACCCCCCTTTAAATTGATGCTTCGTTGTTTTTCCGTGAATAGGGCTTGTGCATATAGTGCGTCGGATATTAGCTTGACTTGTAAAAAATGAACTCTTAATATATTAGACATAAAAATTTCCCGAAAGTTCCAGTGATTGAAGTCTTCAATACCAGCTTTAAGTTTGAAGTATCGAATCTTATACTTAAGCATATGGCCGCCCCAGCGCGAGAAGACATGACAGTATCAGGCCGATTCCAAGCAAGCCTCTTTCTAAAATGTACGATTTTTTACGAGGAAGGAATGGATACAAAATAGAGCGGGATGAGGAGGAATGCTTTGATTATAGTGGCACTGTATAGTAATTCGCTATTAAAAGCGCCGTATTCCATGTGTCAATTATTATTGAATGTTTGCATATTTTTAAACACCGTTATTTTCTTATCCGGATAATGGATGGAGTAATTACCGTAAAGACTCTCCGAATCTCCGAAGAATGTTTTTGAATAACCCTACTCACTATTTCTCCTTTTAGTTTTGGCGATAACCCTTTTAACCTGATTAGAATAATTCCTTGGGAAAAGAGGCCCTGCCTGAAGATTAGTTCGCCGAAATCTTTATCTGCTGTTAATAAAACGGCATTTTCCTTATTGGCACGCTTTAAAACTTCATTATCCTGAATACCCGGCTCCATTTCCGCAACATATAACACAAAATGTCCATCTTTTCTGAGGTTTTCTACTATTGGCAAATCAATACTTTCATCAGCAAATAATTTCATTGGAGGCTTTCCCTGAGGGGGTAAATAACGTCGGCCCTTAAAGCCTGAGCGGCAAAATCCAACGCCGCATAGACAGCCTCACGGGTTAAACGCGGGTGAGCTTCTAATATTTGCTCAACAGTTTCACCTGCGGCAAGCTTTTCCAAAATCAATTCAACAGTAATTCTCGTGCCGGTAATAACAGGTTTCCCCATCATTATTAAGGGGTCAGATTGGATTAAATTATTTTTCATTTTCCCACCTCTATCCTTCATTGAACGCTTTCTTTTAAATTTTAACATTGATTACAGAATAAAACAACGTGGAGTATAGTTGAAATAAAAAAATCGGGTCTGAAAGGATCCGGTTTTTTTTCAAAAGGATTTGTTACATTGTGACTGTGACTGTGACTGTGACTGTTACGTTTATGTGGTATCGTAGTCTTACTTGGATGCCGTTTGAGCAAGTCTACCGATGCCGTTTCAGGATTTTTTTGGTATACAAAGGAAACCTCGTAAGGCAGGCAGGAACTACTTGTCCTTGATTGTCTTTAAATGACCAAAAAAAATAATGTTTTTTATTGCCTGTCACCTAATAATGTGCTACACTTAATTACGTGGGGGTGATTGTGGTGGAGTATCAAAATATAACACTGTCCCTGCCCAAGGATATTTTGCTAAAAGCGAAACATATTGCCATAGAAAAGCAAGCTTCACTATCCGGTCTTCTGTGCAGAACGCTTGAAGAAATGGTAAAAAGAGAAGATTCGTATAAAAAAGCGCGTGAATGGCGCCTGTCAATATTAAACAATGTTCCTGATTTAGGGACCGCCGGCAGCATAAACTGGACCAGGGGAGATATTCATGAACGATAATTCCGGATGGCAGTTTGTGGATACAAATATTCTTGTTTATGCTCATGATATCTCCGCAGGAGATAAGTATATCCGCGCAAAGGAACTTATTAATGAACTTTGGAATTCCGGCCGTGGCAGCTTAAGCATTCAAGTACTGCAGGAGTTTTATGTAACAGTAGTACAAAAGGTAGCCAGGCCGATGCAGCCCCGGATGGCCGCTAAAATAATATCTGATTTATCGACTTGGAGGTTGCATGCGCCGGATGTGAGTGATGTCCTGGAAGCTATTGATATTCAGCAGCGAAACAGGCTGTCATTCTGGGATGCCCTGATCATTTGCAGCGCAAAAAAACCTGGCTGTGTTGTACTTTTTACTGAAGATCTTAATAGTAACCAACTTTATGAAGGAATAAAGGTGCAAAACCCATTTGCTTAGCCCAACTTTCCCCTCCCCAAGATCATAATTAGCCCAAAACACCCCTCTGGATAAATATGGGTTGGATATAAGCCGCACCATTACTGCATTCATGTATTCATAAACAGTCCAAAAACATCAAAATCACCAATGTAGTACCCTATTTTATTATGCCATTGACACAACAGTGTCTCTGGATTATAATAACAATATGCATATAGCCACTATTACTACAAAAAACAAAAAGACAGGACAAGTTTATATCAACCATAAACTTATCCAGACTATCCGTACGGAAAAAGGGCCGCGTAATAGAATTATTATGTCTTTGGGCCAATTGAATTTACCTAAAGACGATCTGAAAAAGCTGGCCTTTGT
>DOTD01000075.1 GCA_003513005.1 Desulfotomaculum sp. | reverse complement strand
ACATTATGGCCTACTTGCTAACCGCAATAAAAAAACAAAGCTTAAGCTGTGCAGAAAACTAACTTCCAGCCCTGTTTACAAACCTAAATTCGAAGGACTTACAACTATTGAGATCCTCAATATCCTTTTAGGCAAGGATGTAACGGTTTGCCCGGTATGCAAGAAAGGAAAAATGAAGGCTATGCGTTCGGTATATCCAGGGCCTTCTCCATAATAGCCGGTCATTTGAATAAACTTTTTGGAGAAAACCCATTTATGGGGAGGGGGTAGGTGTGTTTAATTTTAGCCGGTTTTGTCTTAAAGATACCGGACATTTAATGAAGATCGGGTACAAATTCAAAAGAATCACCGATTAAAAAGCCAGGATAAAAAATTGAATCCCCATAGCCGGGAACAAAGCGACTTCATTCTTCTGGGGCAATTGAAAATTTTGCGATACAGCTATAGCGCGTTATTGATGATTAAGGCTCAAAACCAGGAGTTGCCTGATATTTGAGCCCTTTTTCTTCGCAAAACTTCCAATTGAACCCTTTAAGAACCGTCCCCTTGTATTGGCTGATTAATAAAAGACAGTCAGTAGCCAGTTTAGGGAACTGTCCAAAAAGTTTTGGGCAGTTCTTTTTTTGTATAAAAAATCCAGAAATCAAAAATAATAACTACCAAAACTTAAATACTTAAAAAGTAAATTAAAGATAAAGTTACCGGAGGATTTTATACTATGAAAATTATTATGCTTTCCTGGGAATTCCCTCCAAAAGTAGTAGGAGGAATAGCGCCTCATGTTTATGATTTAACCGCCTCTTTAGTTTCCCTTGGAGAGGAAGTTCATTTGGTTACCTGCGGGGACCAGGGGATGAAGGAATTTGAAAATGTAAACGGTGTCAATGTGCATCGCATATTTCCTTATCATCTGCCTTCAAATGATTTTGTTACCTGGGTTATGCAGTTAAATATGGCTATGTTGGAGGAAGCTGTTCCTTTGTTGAATGAACTGGAATGGGTAAATATAATTCACGCTCACGACTGGCTGGTTGCATATGCAGCAAGAGTGTTAAAACACGCTTATCATCTGCCTCTGGTAACAACAATCCACGCAACCGAATACGGGCGTAACCATGGTCTGCACAATAATATCCAGCGATATATCAGCAGTGTCGAATGGTGGCAGGCCTACGAAGCCTGGCGTGTGATTTGCTGCAGCAGATTTATGAAGAATGAAGTCCGCTTTGTCTTCCAGGCACCGGAAGACAAGTTAAGAGTAATTGTAAACGGTGTTGTGCCGGAGAGATTTAATGTGAAGAAAACAAGGGCGGAACGTAATATGTACGCGGCTCCAGATGAACAGATAGTTTTTTATGTTGGACGTCTGGTGCGCGAAAAAGGAGTGCAGGTATTACTGGACGCGATACCGCGAATTATTGAGCAATGTCCAAAAACAAAATTTGTTATTGCCGGCAAGGGTCCTTATGAAGTGGAACTGCGCAGTCAAGCTAACTTTTTGGGGATTTCCCACAGGATCTATTTTACCGGCTATGTTAATGATGAAGTGCGCAATTGCCTTTATAACTGGGCAGACGTGGCGGTATTTCCGAGTTTGTATGAACCGTTCGGTATAGTCGCCCTGGAAGGAATGGCTGCAAAAACGCCGGTGGTTGTTTCAAATACTGGCGGTTTGTCAGAAATTATTGAAGATGGTTTTGATGGTCTTCTGGCCAACCCGGGTGATAAGGGTTCTCTGGCTGAAGCAGTTGTGCGTCTGTTGCAGGATACCCGGTTAAGGGACGAACTGCGATTTAACGCCTTCAGAAAGGTACAAAAAGAGTTCAACTGGCAGCAGATAGCTTTACAAACACGTCAGGTATATCGGGAGGTCTTTAACGAGTACAGAAATACAACCTGGCATGAAGCAACAGGACAGCCAAGACATTTTCTTGGCCGTGTGAGCAGGCTCTTGGTACGGGCATGATTTTCAGGAGAGAGGTGCTTAAATGAAGACTATTATAATGGCGGGTGGCGAAGGTTCACGTCTGCGTCCCATAACCTGTGGACGGCCAAAGCCGATGGCGCCTGTAGTCAACAGGCCGGTAATGTTTCATATAGTGGAACTTCTTAAGAAACACGGGTTTTACAATATCGGTGTTACACTCCAGTATAAGCCTGAATTTATCCGCAGTTTTTTTGGAAACGGTTCAGAACAGGGTGTTTCTATGCAGTATTTTATAGAAGAGGTTCCGCTGGGTACGGCGGGAAGTGTGAAAAACGCCCAGACCTTCCTTGACGAGACTTTTCTTGTCATCAGCGGCGATGCGCTTACCGACCTGGATTTATCAGCGGCTGTGGACTTTCACCGCAAGCGTGGAGCAATTGCAACGCTGGTCCTCACACGTGTGGGATGTCCTTTGGAGTACGGGGTTGTAATCACAAAACAGGATGGGACGATAACCCGTTTTTTAGAAAAGCCTGCCTGGGGAGAAGTGTTCAGTGATACGGTAAATACCGGGATTTATATATTGGAGCCGGAAGTACTGGACTACATACCGGATAATCGATCGTTTGACTTTAGCCAGGATCTCTTCCCCGCTCTTCTTCGGGACAAAAAACCCCTTTTTGGAGTTGTGTCGCCTGGATACTGGTGTGATATAGGTAATATTCAGCAATATATACAAGCGCATTATGATGTTTTAGCCGGAAAAGTGAATACAGGCATTTCAGCCAGACAGGTTAAACCTGGAATCTGGATAGGGGAGGGTGTCGACCTTCATGCGGAATGCCATCTTGAAGGTCCGATTCTGATAGGAAATGGCTGCTGTATCGGAGCCGGAGTTAAGATTTCACCTTACACGACAATTGGTGACGGGTGTCTTATTCAGGAAAATGCTTCACTTAAACAAAGTGTTCTGTGGAATAATGTATACCTGGGCCCGGGAACAGCTTTAAGGGGCGCAGTTTTATGCAGCAGGGTGCAAGTGAGATCAAACTCGGAAGTGTATGAAGGGGCTGTCGTAGGCAGCGATTCGGTTCTTCAGGAACGCAGTATAGTAAGACCCGAAGTAAAAATCTGGCCTAATAAACAGACAGAAGCTGGCAGTATTGTAAATAACAGCCTTATTTGGGGCGCCTGTTGGTCAAGAAAGCTATTTGGCTTAGAGGGAGTCACAGGGATGTTCAACATTGAAGTTACCGCAGAACTGGCCTGCCGTCTGGGCGCGGCATTTTGTACAGTACTTGGGGCGGAATCACGGGTTGCAGTAAGCGCTGACAATTATCCTCCGGCACAGATGTTAAAAGAAGCTCTGGCCAGCGGAATGCAATCAACAGGCGCGGTAGTTTACGATCTGGGGACTGTAATTACTCCTTTACACCGGTTTGCAGTTTCAAATCTCGGTCTTGCCGGGGGTGTTCATATCAAGATATCCCAGAGAAATCCAGAACATGTATCAATTCTCTTTTTTAACGCAAAAGGCGGAAATATTTCACGGGGCATAGAAAGAAAAATAGAAAATATACTTTTCCGTGATGACTTTCCCAGAGTGGATATGGCTCACGTCCGGTTAAGAAGATATGTTCGGAAAATAACAGATCTATATCTGCAGGAATTACTCAAAGGAGTGGACGTTGAGTTAATCCGGAAGTCAGGTCTAACTTTAATTTTGGCCTGTGATCAGAACAATCTGCAAAAATATATTACTGCACTGGGTAAATCCTTAAATCTAACCTTTAAAAATTTAAACCTTTCCGGTACTGACGGCGCAATGTTGAGTTGGGAAAAATGTATTGAAAAGCTGCCCGCTGTTTCAAGCATGGTTTGTAATGAAAGGGCATGGGCGGGTGTATTGATTGATCCGGACGCCGATCATCTTGTCCTGGTTGATGAACGCGGTAGGTTAATTCAGGATAATATGCTTGTTGTACTGACGGCATTGATCATTCTAAAATCGCAAAGAGGGCCTGTATTCGTACCTGTTACTGCGCCGCAGGTTGTTGAAAACCTGGCCATGCAGTATAACGGCAGGGTTATCAGAACCAAGACTGCCGTTCAGGATTTGATCGAGAAAGTCCTCGGCCAGGATCAGGGCTGTATTGAATACAGCGGTTTATCACAGTTCTTATTAAATTTTGATGCTTTAGGCGCTCTTCTTGGAATCCTTGGTTTTGCTGTTCAGCAAGGTTTTTCCCTTGGTGAACTTATTGATGAAATACCCTCATTTTTTGTGAGTAAGAAGGAAATATCTGTGCCCTGGGAAGCAAAAGGGCGTGTAATACGGGTTCTGACTGAAACAGAACAAGAGATGCAGCTTTTGGACGGTGTAAAAGTATTTCACAATGACGGATGGGCTTTAGTGCTTCCTGATCCGGAAGAGCCGGTTTGCAGAGTTTTCAGCGAAGGAGCATCTATGGAAATTGCAGAGTCTTTAGCAGACCTGTATATTAAAAAGATTAGTGAAATAATAGATAAAAGCTAGAAAAACTAAAAAGACCCAGTTTCTAGAAAAGAGCTGGGTCTTACTTATCTGTTACAGCAAAGCTAGGCATTCCGTTGGTATAAGCTGTAATCAATATCTGAAAAGAGATTATTTTTGTCTTCCAATGTTTTTAACCAATCTTCACTTATATGATTATTCTTAATTTCATCATAAAGCCTTAAAAAATTTATAAGATGTGTTTTGGTACGTTTAACAGCGTAATCCACCATCGTTCCCGTGGACATAATGAAAGCCCAATCGCTGCTTTGAGCCAGCATCAATTCCCTTGCAGACTGATTTAGTGCCCGGTGGCGCAGCCCGCTTGCTTCAGGATAAGATTTGGCTAAATCAACCATCCTTGCCGCGGCGAGATGAAGGTGCCGGTAAATCCAATCATTTGCCCTGCAGAGCCAGACTTCATAATATCCTTTGTTGCCCCAGCTTGACGCGCACGGAATGACAACCTGATTGCAGGGATATTGATCAAGATATTTGCTGGGTGTGGTTAACTCAATGGTATCCTGATCATAACAAATCTTGCGAATCAAGTATTCAAGCCACTGGGGACCTTCAAACCACCAATGCCCGAACAATTCAGCGTCGTAAGGCGTGACAATAATAGGCAGCCTGTCCATGAGGGAATTCAGGTGGTTGATCTGGAGTTCCCTGTTAAACATAAAGTTTCCTGCGTGTAAAGATGCTTTTTCCCGGGCTTGTCCCGGATTGTAGGGTTCTTTGTGATGAGAATTTCCTGTAATCCGGTAATATTTAAATCCTGTATTGATTCTGATTCCGTCAGGATGTATATATGGTTTTATATAATCATAATCGAGATCAAAACCGATATCGCGGTAAAATTCACGGTAGTCATAATCTCCCGGATAGCCTTCTTTTGCGCTCCAAACCTGTTTTGACGATTCGGGATCTCGCCCAAATGCCGCCACTCCCGATGGGCAGTAAACTGGCGCAAAAACACCATAACGGGGGCGGTGGGAAGCAAACATTACTCCATGTGTGTCAAGAAAAAAGAAACGAAGGTTAAATTCCTTCAATATATCATCAAGACCTGCCGCATATGCGCATTCAGGCAGCCAAATGCCCGCAGGGTCCCTTCCAAAATATTTTTTGTGCAGATTGACAGCCATGGCAACCTGCGCACGTACTGCTTCAGGCTCAGTCATTAATAACGGCAGATAACCATGGGTTGCCGCACAGGTAATAATCTCGATTTTTCCGGAATCCTGGTATTTCTTGAAAGCATTAACCAAGTTGCAGTTGTATTCCAAGAATATACGGCGCGATTGATTAAGTCTTTTTTGGTAGACCAGTGCTGTTTCATAAAAAGGAGTATATGAGGTGCGCTGCACTTCCTTATCCGCCAGTTCGATTTGTTTTTTTAGATGATTTAGATAGCGCTGCTGCAGCAGTGAATCAGCAAACATAGAAACCAGCGGAGGAGAAAGAGAAATTGTTAAAGCGAAATCGACACCTTCTCTATCGAGGCGATCGAAAATATCGATCAGGGGTATATAAGTTTCGGTAATCGCTTCGTAAAGCCATCTTTCCTCAAGAAAAAATTCATTTTCCGGATGACGGATATAAGGCAGATGAGCATGTAAAACCATTGCTAGGTAACCTTTTTTCCCCATTTATAATTTTTCTCCCCAAAATCATTTTTTATTAATATTCTGGCCAATGTCCGGGTGAGCTAACCCCAAGCGGTATTATTCTGGCTCTCTCGGCTATTTCTTCAGCAAAAAGCGGCGAACTTATACCGTATTGATGACGGATTGAACGGTAAATTCCCTCTATCCACATCCATTCCTCGTCTTCACGGTCGGAAAGGGATGCCCGGGGAGTTGTTACCATATTTGAACGAAGAAGTGTTATAAAACGGCCGTCAGGAAACTGCCTTCCCAGATCTACGCAGAATGTGCGATCAGGTTCTCCTGTATTGATATGCCAATTATTTGCCTGATCATTTATCCCTATATCAATATACTGATTTGCATTTTGTCCGTTAAATGTAATACCTGTTACATCGTATACCCTGAGAACCGGCCAGGAAGCTTCCCAGGCGCCATGTATTGAAGAAAACTCTGCCATTTTTGTTGCCGTTACTTCCCAGTATGCATAAAGCCAGTATGGATCCCTGGCTAAAAGAACCAGCCGGTCGATTCCGTAAGAATGCGGCAGTTCCTCTTTTGGAAACTGATAATCCGGAAGAGGACCCGATGGTGTTAGTTCAGAAGAGAATTCTTCCTTTAAATCAGCTAGAAACCGGTTCATTTCTTCTACCTGTGATTGTCCCGCTGCCTTGAGACGATTTTTTCTGACCCAAAAAAAGACAATGGAAAAAACTGCTATAATCACGATAGCCCAGGACAAAAAAAGCGTTGTCACCTAATAACCTCCCTTTATTTATAAATAATCCCTGCTTTAAGAGCATAATGGAATAAAATGCGAAGAATTCTTTTTTATTATTGCCACTGTACTACAAGTTTATGAACATAAAAAATTAGCTTTTTTAGAAGCTGAATGGAGTTTTGATAATTCAACAGCAATCAGATGTTTATAAATGTTTTTACCACATGCATCACTTTATTTTGGCGAAAAATTTTTATTAAGTTTTGTAATATGCGCATGGGTCATTTCGTTGTTTTTTAAGAACCGCCAACAGTCTTTCTGCCAGCAGCAACCTTTTCAACAGCAAGGCTGTCAGCCACAATGTGGAGGACAGATATCTGAACAAATTGGTGGCAACCTTATTGAACAAATAGCGGAAATTTAAACGTAGACGAGGAAACTATCATCGACGCTTTAAAAGATGGCCAAACACTGGTCGAAATTGCTGAGGACTATGATGTGGATGAGGATGAGCTTCTTGATCAACTGGAGGAACTGCAAACCACAGCTATTGAGAATGCGGTAGATGCCGGCACGATTGGTTACGGAGGAGCAGGCTGATGCCTTTCTGGAGCGATTAGATGAACATTTGAAGAAGGTTGTGGAAGATACTCAGCCCGGTTCGTACAACTAGGTTCACAATACCGACAACAGTGATATCAGCAGTGTCAGCGATATCGAAGACGAGCTTGACGATTATTTTGCAGACGCGGGTGATTATTATTTCGGTGATGATAATATAGATGTGGACATCAGACTCAGCGGTGACGAGGACGAACTGGTTTATGAAGCCACCTTGGACTTTAGTAACGCTGATGATTATGACAACCTGGAGGATGTCAGTAAAACAAAAGTAAAGAGTTTCTTAAATGCCTTAAAATCAGAAATCAACAGCATAATTGAGGATACCGATTTTGATGGTGCTGATATAACCGGTAAAGCGATAGACAATGATAATTTGAATTACACTTGGTTTTAATGAATACGGACCTTTTCATCTTTTAGCTGGCGCTGGATCAACATGGGATTTAACCGGATGTTAGGCTTACATGTGCCCATGGTTTTTCAAAAGCAAGCTTGAGGTAAGCATGCTGGGATATAGCTTGAATATTATTTTGTTTTAAATCAGACAGTGTTGCCTGTGCAGCGGCTACATCCGCGCTGGTAACCATGCCCAGGTCAAATTTTAGTTTGCTGACACGGAGGTTTTCCTCGGCTGCCTTGATACTTTCCTGTAATGCCGTTTGCGTTTCTTCAAGTGTTTTCACATTGTAGTACAAAGAGTACGTAATCTCTTTCATTATCTTCTTTGCGCTTGAGGCATCTAGTTCCGCCTGCTCCACCTCAATTTTTCTAACCTTATAAGGCCTGTATTCACCTGTGTACATAATCATATCCTTATAATAACTCTGAAGGTTGACCGATTCCTGGGCGAGCCAGACGCTGGGGCTCTTACTGACTATCCTGCCTACCTCATTATCCAGATTGTCCACGGAAAGGGGAACATAGTTCAGGGTATCGGATAAAACCGGCCGTTCCGTTGTGGATGCGCCGATAAGTTGGTCAAAAGACATATATGCGTTGTCAAGTTCATTTTTAGCCGCCGTCAGGGAAGCATCAGCTTGTGAAGCCTGTGCCTGAATAGCTAAAAGGGCAGGCTGTGAAATTATTCCCACAACAAAAGTAGCCCTTCCTATGCGTAGATCCCACTGTGCTTTTGTAACCGCATCCTGAGCGGCGTTTACTTTATCCAGGCCGGAAATAATTGCCCAGTATTTTTGGCAGGTTCCTAAAGCTACTTTGTCCTGTTCAACAGTTAATTCCCTGGATGACATGCGCCAGATAAGATCATCAGCGAGAAGCTGGCTCCAGGTGATTTCGAGCTCAGGATTTCCTGCTGTCTGCGCAGGTACATAATCAATTTTTTTATTGCTTTCCTCGCGCAAATCCCATGTGCGATCGATTTCTTTCTCGGCTTTCTGAACAGATTCACTATGGATCAGGGCCAGATCTACAGCCTGTTTTAAGGTAAGGCCAGCCGCTTCAGGCTGCGCTGTTCCGGTTGCGGCAGGTTCTTGCTGGGCGAAGGCGGATAAGGTTCCGGGCATAGTTAATAGCAAGCTTAATATTACAAGTAAGATAAGGTATTTGCGCAAATGCGACACCCCTTTTGTAAAATATTCAAGATTATTGTAAAAACCTTTTTATCATTTTATTTTAATCAATTTATTAAATATATGCAATGAGGTATATTATGTAATATAAGGAATATAATACATGATTGTAAGAGTATTTTTCGGATAAAAATAACTATTTTAGAAAGGAGAAAAAGGTGACTAAAATAAGACTGTTAAAACCGGTCGTGATAATATCCTTCGTGGTTTTTATCGCTATCTGCGCCTGTTACCAGTGCTGGGCTGAGGAAAAAGATTTTACAGACTGCAGGTACCTAATCAGCTATAAGATAAAAACCGGAGACACTTTATCAGGCATTGCCGGGGACTTCAACGTTTCTCTTGCCGATTTAATAAAAATTAATAAACTGCACAGTGCTTTAATCAGACCAGGTGAAATTGTTATTATACCTGGCAGGGAAAATGGTTTTTCACCAACGTTTCTTTCCCGTGGAAGCGTTTTTAGAGATGATCTGATGCTTCTTGCCAAAGCGATTTACGCAGAGGCACGCGGCGAGAGTTTTACGGGGCAGGTGGCTGTTGGCGCTGTTATCCTGAACCGGGTCGATAACCCTGCTTTTCCTAAAAGCATCAAAGACGTAATTATGCAGAGCGCTGATTGTGTTTATCAATTCACTCCCGTAGCCGACGGCTCAATAAACCTGACCCCTGACGAAACAGCCGTTAATGCAGCGATTCAGGCTGTGTTGGGCGAAGATCCTACCGGTGGGGCCCTGTTTTTCTATAATCCTGAGATAGCCTCGGATCAGTGGATACGAAATCTTCCGGTAATTGGCTGCATCGGCAACCATGTTTTTGCTGACAAAACATAGGAGGTCTTTTTTATTTCCTAAAAAAATAGTTTGCTAAAATAGTCAAGAGAATGCTCAGCAACAGGCATGTTATAATGGGGAAATAAAACGAATAATTTCCTTTCTGAATAAAAATATCCCCTGGAAGCCGGCCGAGGTTAATTTCTATTTTGCTTAGCCCGGTTAGCAGCCCACCGAGCAGGATCAACAGGAATCCGGCCGCCAGAAATAACCTTCCGATTTGTTCTCCCATGCCCTGCATCAGGATTTTTCACCGCCGTCTCTGTTAGTCTTTCGGGGATAAAATCTTTCTTTTTCACTGTATATGCAGCCGCAATATTGCTGGCGGTACATCTTCAATTGTTTAGATATTAAAGTGGCCTCTTTATAACCGGGCCGGAAATCAAAGTAGTAGAATGGACAGTTTAATTCACGGCTTATAATTTCCCCTGTTTCCCTGATTAAGTCGTGTTTCTGAAAAGGGCTTACCAAAAGGGTGGTAGTAAAACCGTCAAAGCCTTCCTTGACCGCTGCTTGAGCGCTCTGTTTTAAACGAAGGTAATAGCAAAAGCGGCAGCGGTTATTTTCTCTGTATACTGTTTCTCTTAGGAAATTTTCCATTTGATATTCTTCATCAAAAATTATTTCAGTCCCGGTTGTTCTTGAATAGCTTTCCAAAGTCTCTTTCCGTCTGAGCCATTCCTGATAAGGGTGAATGTTCGGGTTGTAAAAAAAACCTTGTACGCTAAAACCGTTTTCAGCAAGGTATTTTAGCGGAAATATAGAACAGGGAGCGCAGCATATATGAAGCAGCAACCGCACGGTTGAAAACCTCCTACCAGATGTTTAACTGACGTTGATTTTTATCTTCCGGAACTGCGCCCAGATGAATGTATGTTTTCGAAGTGACAACTCTCCCGCGGGGTGTCCGGTTAAGCAATCCTGCCTGCATCAGGTAGGGCTCATATACTTCCTCCAGGGTTGCCGGTTCTTCGCCCAATGCCGCTGCAATAGTATCTAAACCTACCGGACCTCCGCCGAATTTTTCAACGATTATTTGCAGCAGTTTTCTGTCTATGGGATCAAGACCCAGTGGATCCACACCGAGGAAATCAAGGGCTTTAACAGCCGTTTCTTGATCAATTACTCCTTTTGCTTTGACCTGAGCATAATCACGGACCCGCTTTAACAAACGGTTCGCTACCCGGGGTGTCCCTCTTGATCTCAAGGCGATTTGGGCTGCTCCGTCATCCTCTATATGTATTTTTAGTATGCCCGCTGATCGCAGGACAATCTTTTTTATATCTGTTAATTCATAAAAATCCAGGCGGCTGATTACACCAAAACGGTCGCGCAATGGGGAAGTCAGAAGGCTTGTCCTGGTTGTTGCCCCAACAAGCGTGAAACGCGGCAAATCAAGGCGGAGGGAGCGGGCGCCCGGTCCTTTACCGATAATTATATCCAGGGCGAAATCTTCCATTGCCGGGTATAATACTTCTTCTACAGCCCTGCTCAGCCTGTGAATTTCGTCGATAAAGAGTACGTCACCGGGTGAAAGGTTGGTTAGAATTGCAGCCAGATCTCCGGGTCTTTCGATTGCCGGGCCTGATGTAATCTTTAAATTTACACCCAGTTCACTACTGATAATCCAGGCCAGGGTGGTTTTACCAAGTCCCGGGGGACCAAGAAGCAAAACGTGATCGAGAGCTTCACGGCGATTCCTGGCTGCCTGGATAAAGACACCTATGCTTTCTCTTAGACTGTCCTGTCCGATAAAATCTTTTAAACTGCGCGGCCGGAGGCTTACTTCTTCCTGATCCTCTGTGGAAAATGCCGCTGAGATAATCCTGTCCGACATTTTATGTCTCCCTGCTCTAGAAATATCTATCCTATTTTTTTAAAGCAGTCCGCACCAGTTCGGTTGCTGTAAGATTATTTGCCGTGTCTTTTTCAAGTACCTGACGGATCGCCTTCTGTGCTTCAGCCTCACCATATCCCAGGGCTACCAGGGCGGCCAAGGCATCATCCTCTTCGGTGCTAAAACTAGATATGGCAGTATTTTCTGCAGGCGTAATTTTTAAAATTTTATCCTTCAATTCGAGTATAATTCTTTCAGCTGTCTTTTTGCCTATACCGGGCGCTTGTTTCAATGTCCCGGCATCGCTTCGGGCTATAGCTGTTTTTAGCTTCTCAGGATCCAGTGATGAAAGCAAAATGGTAGCTGCTTTTGGTCCTACTCCGGAAACTCCAATAAGCAGGCGGAATAATTCAAGTTCGTTTTGTTCGTAAAACCCATACAACGACAGACCTTCCTCCCTGGAATGAAGATAGGTGTATAATTTCACCTTGTCTCCGTTGGGGGGCATGCGCTTGATTGTGGAGGCTCCAGCCTGTACTGAAAAGCCAATTCCATTAACATCTATGATAATTGTTTCATCCTGTACAGAGTCCAGTATACCTTTAAGAAAGGAAATCATTTTCAGCCTCGTTTTATGATTAAATACCGGTAAGTTTTTTGCTTATTGTGTTCTGGGCATGACATATTGCGACTGCCAGAGCGTCGGTTGTATCGTCGAGGTTTGGAGAGGTGTTGAGCTGCAAAATCGCTTTAACCATGTAGCAGACCTGCTTTTTGGTTGCTTTTCCATATCCCGCTACGCTCATCTTAAC
Organism: Desulfotomaculum sp.; assembly: GCA_003513005.1. Classification (NCBI taxonomy): domain Bacteria; kingdom Bacillati; phylum Bacillota; class Clostridia; order Eubacteriales; family Desulfotomaculaceae; genus Desulfotomaculum; species Desulfotomaculum sp. The sequence continues at coordinate 4,333 of DOTD01000075.1, read as the reverse complement.
CTGCAGCGGTGTATATTCAAAGACACAAAGACCGGCAACAGACGCCGCCAAGAGAGCGACACCGCGTGCCTCTCCTACGGATAAAGCAGTTCTTGTATTCTTATTAAAAAATAACTTTTCAATTGCAAAATGGGAGGGCTGATGAATCTCTAATATCTCCTGCAGATTCTCATAAACCCGTTTTAGACGCGAAGACACAGACAGGTTTAGGTCTGTCTGTATGCATCCATATTTAATCGGTACAAGCTGTTTGGGCGTCATCTGGACTACTCCAAAACCCATCCGCGCCAGACCCGGGTCAATACCGATAATACGCAATCATCCAGGCCTCTTTTTTCTAAAATACATTAACTAATGTTCCACAGCCTGGGCTATTTTTCCTTCTTGGGAAGATAAATATCCGGTCATCTAACCGGATAAGCTCTGTTCACTGAAGTTTGAAAGACTTTCATCAAGGTTTTCTAATCCTGCTTGGAGGGAAGATTCACTTGTGAATTCAAGTTCTTTTCTTAATTGGTCCTGTACGGCAGTCTCCTGTTTTTCAAAATCCATCGCTTGTTCCAATTCTTTCTGAAATTTTGCGGGTAAGTTTTCAACCGTAACATTCTCAGTTTTTAAAAGTTCCTTGTTGCATCCTAAAGGACCCTGATAAACAGCAAGTCGCCCTTCAGCAATTCCTAAATGCCGGTAAGCTTTATGTTCCGGGCAGAGCTCATTGCATTTTTTTCTCAGGACTACTGTTTTTTCAACTTTTTCTATTGACCATCCGCTTTCAGCCGGGTATTTATCTCTTAATCTGTTAGAAGTAATGCCTGCCAGATCATCGGAAGGCCTTCCAAAGTATACTATATAAACATCTCCGCAGAGATATTCATATTCTTCACGGATAAAATCATCGTCTTGAATTGCCGTTTGATTTGACACCCCTTCGGAAGCTAACAAAGAAAGAAGGGGTTTAGCGGCAGGTTCGCGGAAAATAATCATACTATAGTAGACAACAACTGCTATGAAAAGGGTTCCCGCTATACTAAGAACCAGGAAAAACAGTTTTCTAAACATATAAACACTCCACTTAAACACTTTACTTAAAAAGAATTGTTTATATATTATTGCCATTATCTGGCTGTTGGATACTATTGTAGGAGCCCTTATTTATTAATCCTGATCAAAATTTGTAAAAATCTCCTGAACGTCGTCATGCTCCTCAAGTGCGTTGATTAAGACTGACATTTGTTCGGCTTCAGCTTCCCCGAGTTTGACGGTATTTAAGGGTATCATAGTAATTTCAGCTATAACCAGTGGAATTCCCTGCCGGGTGAGGGTGTCTTTTACCTCTTCAAAATTACCGGGTGAAGCTGTTATTATAAAGCTGTCTTTTTCTTCTTTCATATCCTCGGCGTCTGTATCAAGGATAATTGTCATCAAGGCTTCTTCGTCGTTAAAATCTTCTTTTTCAATTACAATTAAACCCTTTCTTTCAAACATCCAGGAGACACAGCCCGTCTCACCAAGGTTTCCGCTGCTTCTGGAGAAAAGGTGTCTGATTTCACCAGCTGTACGGTTCCGGTTGGACGTTGCAATATTAAGCATGATTGCTGCTCCGCCGGGTCCGTATCCCTCATACACAATTTCTTCATAGTCTCCTTCACCGGAGGTGCCGGAGCCCCGCATGATTGCCCTTTCAATGTTTTCATTGGGTATGTTGGCTTCCTTTGCTTTTAGAATAGCAGCCTTTAAACGTGTATTGTGATTTGGATCGGCGCCGCCCTGACGTACAGCCATAATTATTTCACGGGCAACTGTGGTAAATAGCTTGCCCCGCTGGGAGTCTGTTTTAGCTTTTTTCCGCTTTATAGTCGACCATTTGGAATGACCGGACATAATTATAACCTCCTTTAGAAAGGCAGCAGAACCGGAAGAGATTTTTATATATTTTATCATAATTAATTCCCAGGACGGGAAAAATCAAACTAAAATAATTGTCGCTCTTTATAAAAAAAATTATTATTAAGAGGAGATCGAAAAGCAAACGGAGAAAACCATGTATTAAGGGTTGGTTTGGAAGGGGTGAGGCGCTCCAGGAGCTTTTAATAGTTTTTCCATTTTAATAAATATAAATATATGAGAGGGGGAAAACCCGGTTTGTAATTATACGGCCGGGTGAGAGATGGCAGAATACAAATATCTTCTGGCTGAGAACACGGAAGGAATTTTAACAATTACCATAAACCGTCCAAAAAGCATGAACGCCCTGAACTTTGATGTTATTTCCGAACTTTATGACGCGATAGCGGCGGCCGGTAAAGACGATGCTGTAAAAGTAATCATTTTAACGGGCGCGGGTGAGAAATCTTTTGTTGCCGGAGCGGACGTCAGTGAGTTTTTAAATGTTGAACCAACTGTAAGTTATGACTTTTCGCAGCGCGGGCAAGGTATCATGGATGAAATCGAAAGCCTGGAAAAACCCGTTATTGCCGCTGTCAACGGTTTTGCCCTTGGCGGTGGATTGGAACTGGCCATGGCATGCACGATTAGAATAGCTTCTGAAAATGCTAAGGTAGGTCTGCCCGAGGTGACACTAGGCGTTATGCCCGGTTACGGCGGCACGCAGCGTTTAGCTCGCCTTGTCGGCAAGGGCAGGGCGATGGAACTGATCCTTACCGGTGAAATGATCGACGCTAATGAAGCTTACCGTATTGGTTTGGTAAACAAGGTTGTTCCCCTGGATCAATTAAAGGATGCCGCTGTTACGATGGCCAAGAAAATAATGAAAAACGGTCCTTATGGTGTCAAGTTAGCCATGCGTTCCGTCAACTACGATCCGGTTTTAAAATCCGGCTTGCAGTTTGAAGCGGCAAATTTCGCAATGATCCTGAACAGTGAAGATATGCGTGAAGGCGTTAACGCCTTTCTTGAAAAAAGAAAACCTGCTTATAAAGGAAAATAGAATAAATAGAATATAAGTCACGGGAACCATCGGCTAAGCCGATGGTTCATACGTTTTAACATAAGAAACGAGGGCTGAGAAATAAATGGGTGAGTTTTCAGGAAAAGTAGCCATTGTTACAGCTGCGGCAGGAGTAGGAATAGGGCAGGCTACAGCCAGGAGTCTGGCCAAAGAAGGAGCTAATGTGGTTGTCAGCGACGTTCATGCTAAAAGGACGGCGCAAGTGGCCAATGAGATAATGGATGAGTATGGAGTAAAAACATTGGGAATCCAATGCGATGTCCGTGAACCTGGACAGATTGGCGGCATGGTTGACCAAACCTTAAAGGAGTGGGGCAGGATAGATATTTTAGTCAACAATGCCGGGATTGATAAACCTTCGCCTATATGGGAGATGGATGATGAGAGCTGGAATTTAATAATCGACACTAATTTAAAGGGAGTATTTAATTGCTGCCGGGCAGTCATTCCAACTATGATAAAACAGAAATCCGGAAAAATAGTCAACATGTCATCTGTTCTCGCCTGGTTGGGTGGCAAGGAAGAAGGAGTGGCCTACGTTACGGCCAAGGCTGGCATCCAGGGCTTGACCAGGGCTATTGCCCGTCAGGTCGGTGAATTCAATATAAATGTTAATTCCGTGGCGCCTGGCCTCGCTTATAATCCCTTTATGGATAAACTACAGCCGCCCGAATACTTCCAAAAGATTAGAAGTCAGGAAATTTTGGGCCGGGACGGCACTCCTCAGGACATGGCTAACGCCATCTTATTCTTATGTTCTGAAAAAGCAGGGTTCATTACCGGTTCATGCCTTTGTATCAGCGGAGGCTGGTTCATGTATTAAAGGGGAAAGGGTGAAAAACACAGGTGGATTTAGGCTTGAAAAACAGAGTTGCTATTGTGACAGGCGGGGGCTCAAATATCGGATGGGGTGTGATTAACTGTTCCAGAGCTGTTCTTAACGTGATGATTGAGCAAAAATCCGGAAAGATAGTTAACCTTGCTTCAGACGTCGGCAGGGTGGGGGAATATAAAGAAGCTGTATACGGCGCCTGCAAAGCCGGTGTCATAGCTTTAGGCAAAGCTCTGGCCAGGGAGGTTGGGCGTTATCAAATTAATATCAATTCGGTTTGCCCCGCCTCTACGCCTCCGGTTGAAGAGGGAAGTTACGGGGAATTAAGCTTATGGAAAGAAATGGCTGGTCTTTTTACTCCTGAAATCAGAGAGAAAGCCAAAAAAGCATATTCCCTGCGGAGGCTCGGTACTGCGCAGGATATTGCTAATATGGTTGTTTTCCTTTGTTCCGATCGGGCTGGTTTTATAACGGGGCAGGCGATTAGCGTCAGCGGCGGGTATACAATGGTTTGTTACTATTCACAGCCCAAA
>DOTD01000074.1 GCA_003513005.1 Desulfotomaculum sp. | reverse complement strand
GGTAATATAAAGGATAATACCCATAATTCTGGCGTAAAACCGTAATAGTAGGCGAAATAATGGACATTTAGATGGTTGATTATTCCAGTCAGTTTTTCATGAATGGGCAAATGAAAAGAAAAACGCCCCTTTTCGCAGTGGAATCATACATGGAGCCAGGATCTGCACTATCACCCGCATATTCATTCAGTAGTACTGGCGGGGGGGTTAACAAAACACAATAAGTGGAAAAACAGCAGTAAGAAGTTCTTTATTCCTGTAAAGGCAAGAGACCGTAATAAAGGCAACGGAACAAAGATAATCACATTAGTAGAGGAAGGAGAAAATGGTTACTTTGTAGTTCATTGTCCATCGTTAAAAAGTTGTTGGAGTCAAGGAAAGACAGAAGAAGAGGCATTAATGAATATTCAGGAAGCAATAAAGTTATATTTAGAACCTGAAGAGGTGTTAGTAGAAGACAGTAAGCATAAGGTTTATGAAGTGGCGTTATGAGACTCCCTCTATTATCAGGACGAGAGGTTTTGGCAGCACTAAACCGGATGGGATTTAGAGAAATACATCGAATTGGGAGTGCCTGATTAAAGACAAGAAAAACCCGGTTTCCTCTTCGAGAAAAACCGGTTTTTTCCAGGACTTGAAAATTTCTTGACTATCTGTGTATCCAGCTTACCAGTACCAGGCTCTGACCGATGCCCCGTCAGATTCAGCTCCTGCGCCGCCATCATAGTTTGTCGAGTAGCTTTGGGCATACCACCCGATCCGGTGGTTATCAGCCCTTGCTTCGTGCCAGATAGTGTCGGGAGCGCTATCGGCAGGAGCAGAAATTTTATCTGCTTTTAGATTTTATCTGCTTTTAGATTTTCTTCGTTAACCGGTAACTTTGTTTCCGGAGTGATATTAACGGTCTTAACTGCTTTTCCGGTCAGTTCTTTCCGGAATTGTTCGAGCTCTTCCGGAGTCATTCCCTTTCTTTCTGTCTTGATATTACCTGCTTCATCCGGGTAACTCCTGATCATAACGGGTCCTTTGCCTGCTTTAACCGCTTCTTTTTCTCCATTCGGGCCGTACAGGACAGCGTATCCTCCCCCATCATTTTTCCCGGCCGCTTCTTTCGAGGCAATAAACTCCATTTCTCCTGTCTTTTTATTGCCAACAGCGGTTATGTTTAACTGCGGTTCTCCTTTAAATACCTTGACCACTTCTTTTTTACCGTCTGGGCGAATTTTGCCGAAAATGACGGCCGATTCGCCCGGCGCTTCTTCTTTGGTTTTGTTGGTTAACTCACCCGTTTTTCCGCCACCGGCGCCCTCCTTAATTTCCTGAGGCGTCAGGTTGTCTTCACCGGCCTGTAACACATTTCTTTTCACCGGGTCAACCGCATTTTTCGCCCACCCCACACTGGCGCCGACCAGCAGGGTAGCCAGAATGCCGATCAACACCAAGGTCGACCAGTTCTTTTTCAGACGCATCCTTATCATCCTCCTTCTTTTTTAAACAGCTCTATTGTATTTTTATCCTTCTTAACGCAGGGCCCTTTTGCAGGCGCAGGTTTTTGCCTTTCATCCCCTCCTCTGGCGCAAATTACCTGCCGGCTGCCCTCCGTTTAGGAAGCGATCCAACTGCTTTCATAAATTATATAGGCAGGTTTTCTCCTGAAGGTTCATTACTTAAAAATTTTTCCTGCCTCAATCTTGAAACCTATCGATCTTAAAACCGCCCCCTTCGCCGTTGTCCTCCCCTCCGCCGTTATACTCCAGCCGCCCGCTCCCCTCATCCCATTTTATTTTGGGCGCTGTTTTGGCCAAGGTTCCTTTTGCTACTTCAACCACTTTCCCGGCGGCAAGGTCAACCCGGACAAGCCACACTTGCGCCCTGTCCTCCTTATTTTCCAGGACCAGCCGGGCAAATCGGCCCGCCGGAAGGCCAGGCGTGTTAACCATTCCCTCATGTAAAGGGGGATAAGCAGAAACTATATTTTTAACAACATTTTTTAAGAAAAGGTCTTGCCCGGCCGAATCGTTTCGAGCGATCTGAAGAGCCAAAGCTTTCTCTTCGCCAGTTAAAGGAGGGCAGGTATCCTCTTCAATTTTAACTACCTGCTTTTTTTGAAGATCCACTGTAGCGGTTATCTGTACTTCTTGAAAATCCTCGTTTCTTTCCATTAGAAGGATCAGATGACCTTGGGAGCGGCCGGTGAGTAAAATTCCTCCTGCCCTGACCCTGCCCGCGCCAAGGATGTTTTGCAGGCGGGGATCGGCGTCGGCAATAGCCGCCACCCTGGCTTCCAGAGGTGGCCCGGGAAATATGGCGAAGATCGTTACCAGGCTGAGCAGCACGACGACTGCTGCCGCCAGGGCAAAAACCTTCTGCCGGCGAAGCCTTTGGGGAAACGCCGGTTTTATTTCTTCCACCAGCCGGTGCCTTAGCTTTTCGTACGCGCCGGCAGACGGGGCGGCGCCGGCAGCCATTTGTTTTAGGGTCTGACGCAGGCGTTGGCGGGTATAAGCCAGGGCAGCCAGTTCCTCCCGGCAGCGCGGGCAGTTGTCCAGGTGCCTTTTAAATTCAGCCAGCGCCGTTCCTTTTAATTCTTCTTCCAGATAACGTGAAAAAAGCTCTTTGCTTTGCCGGCACTTCATCTTTGTACCTCCTTTCCGGCTGAAAAAGCCAGATAAAATTTTTCATGGAGCTTTTTTAAACCGTGATGCAGCCGGGACTTGACCGTACCCAGGGGAACGCCTAAAATAGCGGCAATTTCGTTTATTGATAGCTCGTTAAAGTACCTTAAGATAATTACAATCCGGTGTTTTTCCGGCAGGATATCCAGGGCTTTTACCATCGCCTGGTATTCCAGTTTGGTCAGGGTGTCTTCTTCCGGTGAAGGAGAGTTACCCTCTTTTATCTCTAACGATGAAAAACCTTTTGCCATTTTTCGGCGGCGCTTTCCGGCCAGTCTGGTGGTAATGCGGGTAAGCCACGTGCTCAGCTTGCTTTTATCCGGGTTAAAAGTATGCCGGGATTTCCAGGTAGCCAGGAAAACCTCCTGCAAAACATCTTCCGCTTCTTCTTTGCTACCGCTAATTAAGAAGGCGGTTTTAAAAACCATATCTTTGTACTGGTGAAAATAGGCGCAGAAGGTTTCATTATCACCCGAGCGCCATTTTTCCAAATCTAAATCCATTAGCACGCCGCCTTTTTTGAGGATACAAAGGCTTATAAAAGATACTTTCATAATTACATAGCTCTTTTTAGAAGAAAAGGTTCAATTAAAAAATAAGGACAGGGAAGAGAGTTACGCTTATTATAAAACCGTGAAAACCAGTATAGTTTTTTAAGTTTTATAGGAGGTGTTTTCGGAGGTGTTTTATTGGTGAGTGAAAAGGATCTGAAAGAACGATTGCTTTTGATCGCTGAAAAAAACTTTTTTCCAACCCGCAAGGGATGCCTTATTTTTCCCTTCAGGTTTCCGGAAAAAGCCTGGACGAAACAGCCTATACCAACAAGATCGAAGTGCTCGAAGAACCGTCCGGCAAAAACGGAACAAGAACAAAAGAGGCAGAACTAATAATAGTTCAATATTTTAAAGATGAAAATACAAACATGACTAAAAATTACCGGAACCGTTTAACGGGAGCTGTTGTTTCTTATCTTGAACAAGATCCCGGCAACAAAATAATTACAGTTAAGGAAACAACACGTTACCCGGCAGATATTCCCTGGGTAGCTTCCTTCGGCGCCAGCGCTTTGGCAATCGGCATCCTTTTATCCGGTTTTCTCTTCGGTTCTCTGTCCTTTACCCAGGTGCACTTTGATCGAATACCGTCTGTCCCCCAGATCAGTGACGACTTCTTTTTATGCCCGTGTAGTGATGTCCCTGCTTGCTTCGGAGCTAACGGGCACCGTAAACGGCTTGTTAATCTATCTTTTTGCCGGGATAAAACTCTGGCTTTACTTGGGGCAGATAATCATTCCTTTGTTATTGGTCGCGCTCTGTTATATCGCGGCTTCCGCAATAGTTCCCTGTATTTAAAAAGTTTTGCCGCTACAGCCGTGGGGGCCATGGTTGGAACAGTGCTTTTATGGTTTATGTCCGATGGATTTGTTTCTTTGGAGAACACTACGGGACTGGTAAAAGCAATTTCTAATTTTATACCCAACACCTATGCCCTTTATTTGATCAGAGACGCAGTTTTCACAGGTAAAATTGATAACTGGTATTACAATTATGCGGCGCCGATTGTCCTGGCAGCTTTATCGCTAATTATTTCGCAGAAAATATATCAGCGGAAATTGTGAACCCCGCAACCTTAACCAGGGCAAAGGGCCGCGAATGCTCCATAATGCCGGGGGCTTTAAAGGCATTGGAAGTGCGTGCGGTAAAATGTGTTCTGCATAATTGCTTTTACTGATACGCCTGTTTCTTAATACGCCGTAATTCAGAGTTGAATTTTTCAGTTTCTGCAAAAAAAGGTGTATAAGCGGATTTCTCAAATTTGACAAGTTTTTTTCCCTTGGAAGCTTGAAGAGTTTTAAAATATTCTTCTACTAACTGAAAAGGGGGGCTTAACTTTTCTAAAGAAGCAACAGCTTGCGTACTTGCAACCCCTTCTTTATTTTTTATTGGTGGAGTTGAACCAGAACCATGTATTTTCCCCCAAAAGGCAATTAATAAAAATATTGTCACTAGAATTAATGCTGGTTTAAAATCTAAATTCATATTACTCTACCTCATTACATCAGGTAACTGAGGAAAAAAAGTCGGACGAAAACGAAATCATTAAAATTTTAGGCGGTTTTTTTCAAAATAAAGTCTCCCAAGACCTTTTAGATGTCATGAGTCATTCTTGTTAGGCCGTGAAAATTCTTCGCCAGTCCGCCGACCAGCACATACTTTACGCCCTTTTCGTTTAGTGCCCGGCAGATTTTCTTAATATCTTCCCTTCCCGGCGGCCTGCTATAGGTTTCTTGCCCAGCATCATTTTCAGTGACCATCTGTTAACCTCCTCGAAGGTTTTAAATTTATAAACTCCGCGCGGCACAAAGACCTGGTCAGCGCGAAATGTTTCGGCCAACTTCACAAACTGGTCCCACTCGGCAGATAAGGGGGTTATTCTAGGGTCTTTGCGACTCCCGACGATTTTCATAAGCAATTTCTCCTTCCTGGATAGCGTTGGGCATTATTATTCTAGTCAATTCCAGTAAAAGATGAAAGGGTTCGCCGTAAAATCCCGGCAGCTTAGGGCCGGTTGAAGCGGACAAAAAAATGAGCAAAAGCAGCAGTGTAAAAACGATCATCATGAATACGCCTGCTGCGGGATGCTGGGAATAATTATGACCCAGTCGCCCCGTCCGCTCGTGTCTTCGCAATGCTTAGGAGTGTTAATTAAAAATTAATGTTAACCAGTTTTAATTAATATACAAATGCTGTTATAATCATATCAATATGTGGTTATCCAGTTAGCTCAGAAAACCTTTCCTTTCTCTCCAAAACGTAGTATAATACAAATAATACAGTAAAAAGGGGAGAGAAAATATGGCTAAACAAGAACCAATCAGCCTGCTTGAATTTCAATCCCGATTTCGAGACGAGGAAGCTTGCCGGGAACATCTTTTCAGTCTTAGATGGCCGGAGGGTTTTTACTGTCCGAGATGCGGAAACAAAACGGCCTACCTTATTAAAACCAGGCACTTATACGAGTGTACCTCTTGTAGTTATCAGGTGTCCGTTACCGCCGGTACCGTCATGCACAAAACAAGGACATCTTTAGTGGCCTGGTTTTGGGCGATCTATTTAATTGCCCATGATAAGCGGGGTAGTTCTTCTCTTTCACTTAAGAAATCACTTGGTGTAAGCTACCAAACGGCTTGGGCAATTTCCCACAAAATTCGTAAAGCCATGACGGACAGAGACAGTCAATATAAACTTGCTGGCCTGGTAAAAATGGACGACGCTTATTTTGGTGGCGCCGGTGAGGGAGGCGATAAGTCCGGTCGCGGTACGGAAAAGACGCCTGTAATCGTGGCTGTTTCGGTAGAAAAAAATGACCACCCCTGCCATGTCAAAATGGAGGTAGTGGAAAGTCTTAATCGGAAAGCGGCCGATGAATTTGTTCATAAACATGTTACTCCTGGTTCCAAAGTTACAACCGACGGTCTGAACATTTATGCTGAACTTGACAAAGTTGGTTATCAGCATGAGCGTATTATTATCAATAAAAACAAGAAGCAGGGATTAGAAACTTTCAAGTGGATCCATACAATCATTTCTAATGCCAAAGCTTTTATCGCCGGTACTTTCCATGGACTTGATAATCGTCACCTTCAGTCCTACCTGAATGAATTTTGTTACCGGTTTAATCGCCGCTTTTGGGAGCCTGAGCTTTTTAACCGTCTGCTTAAGGCTTGTGTAGCTGCTAAGCCAGTAGCGTTTTCTGAGCTAACTGGATAACCATATATCAATATTAGTTAGTTGACTATCAGACTTAATTCTAATAAATTATAGAAAACTTTATAATTATTTTGGTAGGCACACATTGCCTCCTGGTCGGGGCTGGAAAAAGCCATATTTCGTAAAGTTTGCGTAAAATTTTTTGCCGGTTCAAGTAGGAAGATCATAGAGGGGAGGGATGGATGTCCATAACAAAAATAATTTTTGCAGCCGTCCTTATTATTCATGGCTTCATTCATTTGCTGGGCTTTGGGAAAGCATTTCAACTTGCTGAAATAAATCAGCTTACGCAAACTATCCATAAACCAATTGGCGTTTTATGGCTGATTTCTGCCTTATTGTTCATTATTGCCGCAGCCGTTTTCTTATTGAGGAAAGACTGGTGGTGGATGGTTGCCGTCCCTGCCCTTGCGCTTTCGCAACTGCTGATCATTATGTACTGGCCAGACGCCAAATATGGGACAATCGCCAATGCGATTATCCTGGTGGGAATTGTTATTGGCTACGGAACCTGGAGTTTTAATGCAATGGTGAAAAATGAACTGGAAGCATTTATTCCACCGGCTACTTCCGGGAAAGAAGTAGTAACAAAAGAAATGCTTGGCGGTTTGCCGCCGGTTGTTCAAAAATGGTTCGAACGTACCAACGTGACTGGCAAAGAAAATGTTTACCGCGCTCACCTCCAGCAAATTGGCGAAATGCGGACTGCACCTGATGGCAAGTGGATGCCCGTTAAGGCCGGGCAATGGTTTAAAACGGAAAAACCGGGGTTTGTCTGGGTCGCAGATGTTAAAGCGGCGCCGGGAATACACCTTTCCGGGAGAGACAAGTATGAGAATGGAGAAGGGCACATGCTGATCAAGTTGCTTTCCCTGATTACTGTTGCGGACGCCAAAGGAAAAGAAACTAGCCAGGGGGCAATGTTGAGGTACCTCGCGGAAATTATTTGGTTTCCTTCGGCTGCTTTGAATGATTACATCCAATGGGAACAGATAGATTCCACAACAGCTAAAGCCACGATAACCTATGGAGGAATTACCGCCCCGGGTTTGTTTAAGTTTGATGAGAATGGCGATGTGGTAAGTTTCGAAGCTAAGCGGTATTACAACCGTAAAGGCGGCGCGACTTTGGAAGACTGGTTTATCCAAATCGAGCCGAATGGCTACAAGGAATTCAAAGGCGTCAGAATTCCCGCCCGGTCATCTGTTGTCTGGAGATTAAAAGAAGGGGATTTTACCTGGTACAAACTAGAAATTATAGATATTTATTATAACCAGATTAAATATTGAGTATCGGCTATTCCTTTTTTGGCTTTCTTATTATGGGAACTGCGGCGTAAGATACGAAATTAGTGGTTTATGTGACAGGAAATAGCCTTTCATCTATTTTTGTTGCTGGGTTATACCTTACAGGCATGGGCGGTTAGTAGCAAAATCGAGTTTGCTTATTAATCTGCAGGTCCTGTTATTTCTTGGGATAGGGGTATAATAATACAAGGAGGGGTAGAAATGAGAAGCGCGATGAAGGCAACTGTTTCAACATTCGGTGCCACCGCTTTGATCCTCATTCTCGTTTTGGCGAGCGTCTTCGTCCTCTTTCGTCAGGATCTGCGCCGCGCTCGTGATCGCATCGCGAGCATCCAAACCGGGGTCTACAGCTCGAGTTACGGTGACATCGAGTACCGCATTGATGGCCAGGGTCCGGTGATGCTCGTCGTCCACGGCATCGTCGGGGGCATCGACCAGGGCATGAGCATGGTGGACACCTGGGGGCACCTCCGCGGCCCATACACGCACTTGTATATCTCGCGGTTCGGCTATGGGAAGTCTTCACGTCCCGTGGACGCTACGGCACGCATGCAATCCGCCGCATACAAGGAGTTGCTCGATCACCTCGGCATCGACCGTGTCTTTGTTGTCGGCAACTCCGCCGGAGGGCCGTCGTCGATGTGGTTCGCGATCGACTATCCGGACCGAACCAGCGGGCTGATCCTTTTGTCGTCGGCTGTTCCCGGTCCGGAGCCCGCCTACATGCCCAAGCTCGTGGCGAAGAATGATTTTATCTATTGGGCGGCCGTCAAGACGATGCCGGGCACGTTGCTCAAGCTCCTGGTCGCGGAGTCCGTGGCGAAGACGTACACGGCCGAACAAAGGGACTTCATTGTCGAGAACGCGTTCATGGCAGGCCTACCGATCTCGTCACGCAGCGAGGGCATCATCTTCGACAACGAAGTATCACTTCCCTCGGTCAATAATGTCCCTTTCGATCGAATCAAGGCACCGACCGTCATTTTCCAGGCGGTCGACGACCCTCGGGAGTTTCATGGGGGACGTGAGCTTGCGAGGCGAATCCCGAACAACACGTTCGTCGGGCTGACGGGCGGTCACTTCCTGTTCGGCCACGACGAGGAGATATGCGCCGCCATTGCTCGGCTTATCAAGCAATCTTCGATGAAGTAGCAGGAGGGAAACAGTCATGTTCTCGATCCGAAACATGGTTAGAGTCGCCCTGTTCCTGTTCGGAACTACGTTTCTGCGGCTGACGCCGGCGTTCGTGTTGAAAGTTGTGGCTGTGGTCTTTCATCGTTTGCTTAATTGTCTGGCCCTTCGGAAAGAGGGGCTGGGACTATTGCTCAGCCCCGCCATGTTTGTCCTAGGATTTACCATGATATTCTCGCTGGCTATCGCCGAATTGGTGAAGCCGTTATATGATTTGAATATTACTGCAGAGGGCCTGATACCACCCCATGAAAATGGGCGGCTATGCCGCACCACGCATTGTTGAGGCGCTGAAGAAAAAGGGCGGCAACCTGGTAGTTCCGCCGGAAGGATTTCTGGTCAAAGACAGGGAAGGCCCGCTAAAAGAGGGAGAGTTGGAGCGGGCGGCTACCTGGGCGAAAGGATTAGGGTGATAAAATGACTCCAAATATATCAAATCAGACGAATCGCGGCGCTGCTGCCGGGCTTATCGATTTGCGCCGGAAGGGCCTCTACAAATTTGGCGGCGTGGCGGCTTTGATAATGGCCGCGTTGCTGGTTGGAGAGATTGTCGTCTATGCCTTGTTCCCGAGACCCAATACCGCCCTGGAGCATTTTGCGGTATTTCATGACAATTGGTTGGTTGGATTGCTGACTCTTGACCTGTTGGGAATGATATCTTATCTCGTGTTTGTCCCGACCACCCTCGCGCTCTATGTGGCTTTGAGACGCACCAGTGAATCTGGTGCGGCCATCGGGATGGTTCTCTTCTTCATTGGAATTGCTGCCTTTTTTGCTACCAATACCGCTTTCTCGGTTCTCTCTCTCAGCAACCAATACGCGGCCGCAACGACAGACTCGGAAAGAGCGATGTTTCTGGCGGCCGGCCAGGCAATGTTTACCCTATTCAATGAGAACGCATTCCTGGTAAGTTACGTGATTGTTTCAGGCTCCTGGACAATTATCTCGGGCGTTATGCTACGAAGCAACCTTTTTAGCCGAATTACCGCCTACGCGGGGATTCTGGCGGGCATAGCCGGAATTTTGGCCGTCATAATCGAACATATCTCCGAATATTCACCGGCACCTGCTCTTCTCATACCCGCCATCTCTCTCTACTTTGCGGCCATCGTATTCTTGTTCATCTGGACTGTTCTTGTGGGGCGAAGACTTCTACAGTTAGGATGACAGTTTTGACCCCTGATAGAAGTGTTATATTCAATCAGGATACAGAAAGGGATCGAGCATGATTCATATGGAGGGCGAGATTTATATTAACCGTTTAGTCGAAACAGTGTTTGACTTTGTTGCCGATGCCCGCAACGAGCCACGCTACAACCATTACATACTCCGCGCCGAGAAGATTTCGGCCGGACCCATAAGCCTCGGCACCCGCTTCCGCAACGAGACTAGAAGTATGGGACGAACTACCGAATGGATTATTGAGATAACTTTGTACGAGCGACCTCGGCGCCTGGAAACAGCTCTACATTCATCGGCTATGAATATTCATGGAGCTATGACATTTAACTCCGTTGAAAGCAGAACCCGGATGCGGTGGTCATGGGATATTAAGCCGCACGGTATCTACAAGCTAATGACTCCGTTGATCAGGCGCATGGGCCAGCGCCTGGAGGAGCGCAACTGGGTGAACTTGAAGCAATTACTCGAGGCCCAAGAGGGCACAGGATAATCGAAAAATTCGTGAAGGGACAACATCATACTTTATAGGAGCTTATTTATGATCGTACTTTTAATTCTGGATAAAGATTCAAAGACGAAGCTTTCAGAGGATTTGAAAGTCAAAGTCATAGAATCAAAGAAATAGAGAAAATGTTGAAAATTGAGACCTGACCCCTTGTTCTCTTATTCTCTCGTTACTATTTGTGCCGCTAGCGGTAGCGGCGGAATGGAGGTTACTATCTAAAACATGATACCTGAAAGGTGTTTTATTATGGCTGCCGAGATTTACTATTTTTCGGGCACAGGGAATTCTCTGGTTGTTGCCAGAGATATTGCCAGTCCAATAGGAATTTGCTTTTTCCATCGCAATAATAACGCAGTATATTACTACCCGTCAAACATTAATTTTTCCAAAAACCGTTCCTTTACCGGATTTATATGAACGATAACCTGGCTACCTCGTCAAAA